>NZ_CALNWV010000008.1:0-82581 GCF_940793045.1 Neisseria sp. Marseille-Q2251 | reverse complement strand
ACGAAGCCGCAGACAGTACAGATAGTACGGAACCGATTCACTTGGTGCTTCAGCACCTTAGAGAATCGTTCTCTTTGAGCTAAGGCGAGGCAACGCCGTACTGGTTTAAAGTTAATCCACTATACAATCTACGGCAATCTTCCATCGTTATAGTCTATGCAAGCAATAGCGGGGTAAATTCAAATCAAGACAAGGCTGCGAAGCCACAGACCGTACAGATAATACAAAACCGATACACATCCAACCAAACACACATCATTCAAAAAACAAAAGAGCCTGCATAAAGCAGGCTCTTTATTTAAACTAATCGTACTAGATTAGAATTTGTGACGCAGACCAACCAGACCAGCGGTAGATTGAGTTTTGTCGCCACCTTTGCCTTCTTTCAACCAGCCGGCAGAAACAAGAGCAGAAGTACGTTTAGAGAAGTCGTAGTCAGCACCAACAATCACTTGGTTGTATTGGCTGTTACCTTGTTTCACGCCGTTTTCTTTAGCTTTGAAGCCGTGAGCGTAAGACAGACGAGGCATTACGTTACCCATACGGTAGCCGCCAGTTACAGCAACTTCAGTACGTTCGTTTTTCTTAGCGTCAGCTACGTCAGCTTTAAAGCCTTCGTATTGACCGGCAACAGAAACCAGTACGTTGTTAGCATCGTAACCACCTACCAGACGGTGTACTTGGTAGTCTTTGTAAACGCCAGAACCCAAAGTGGTGTTGCTGTTGAACAGTTCCAGATGTTCTGTATCCAAAGATTTACGTTTTGCGAAAGTACCAGCGTAGCGACCAAAGAAACCGGAGTTTTCATAGTTCAGACCCAGGTCGAAAGAGTGACGGGTTTTCACGTCATGAACATGTTTGTCCTCAGGGTTAGCATTGTCGCGTGGTTGGTATTGAGCGCTTGCGCTGAAACCAGCAAATACTGGAGAGTCGTAACGTACAGATACTTTACGCTCGTCAACACGTTTCAGTTTACCGAATTGCAAAACTGATGCATTCGCGTCGCTAGATTCCCAAGGATCTACGCTGTCGCTGTTGTCTTTCAGAGCAGTGTTCAATTTACCAGCGCGAACTTTACCGAAGCCGCCTTCCAAACCGATGAAGGATTCACGAGTACCCCAACCTTTGTCAGTACCGGCAACAGAAGTATTTTGCTCTACTTGCCAGATAGCATTCAGGTTGTTGCTCAGGTGTTCGTGACCTTTGAAACCGATACGGGAACCAAAGTCAGCAATTTCAGTTGCAGTTTTGTTTTTGGTGCTTACGTGATTAACAGTTTCTTTAGTACGAGAAACTTCAACACCGGCTTTAACTTGACCGTACAGAGTCACGTCAGCCATAGCTGCAACAGGCAAAGCTGCCAAAGTCAGAGCAATCAGAGATTTTTTCATTGCTGTATTCCTTTTCTATCGTGAAGAAATAACTTAAGCAGACTCGGATAGAATCCGCTTAGGCTTTACATTATCGCTGGAATCAGCGATTCCATGACTCTCACTATAATTGTTCCTCTCTAAAAAAACAAACTTTATTCACTACCCCTACTGACCACCTGACCTCACAGCACCCGCATCACAACAAGGCATTCGCAATATTTTCCTTATAAATCATAATGTAATATCAACTTACCCGTTGTTTGCATTTTTACAACACAATTTCCTAAACGGTCGTTTTAGGCGATTGGCTGTTGTTTTTTAGCTAAATCAGCCGGATGAATGAATAAACGGGTGCAGGTGTGTACTTTCTTATAGCATGCAATTTATGTGGGATTAGCCGGTCATGAACATTAGGTATATTCCCTCCCTCAATGTAGAAACATAAATCCTGCCCTTTGAATTTGCGGTTTCGTCGGTGTAACACCGACATGACCTGTCCCGTAGTTTCCTCAAAAGAAAAGGTCGTCTGAAAATCTTTGTATTGATTTCAGACGACCTTTTGCCATTGGCACATACAATTCCCGCAAACCAAATTTCTGGAAAGGTTGATAGAAATATCTATTCGGGCAGACTGTGACCTTATTGATGCAGTGCGGGCATTACCCGCAACAGACTTTGGCAAAGAAAGATTCTCCATAAGCACGCACTTAGATTTCAAACGACCTCACAGCCATATTGGCATTTCGGGACGAATGATACCGAACTCGGACGGATAATCCACTCCGGTCAGATACAGCCCATCAGGCATAAAAGTCGGGGGGGCTTTTAATCGACTGCGCTCTTCGATTAAGTCCTGAAATCCGGAAACGCTAAGCCTGCCGCTACCAACATAAACCAATGCACCCATGATATTACGCACCATATGATGTAGAAAGGCATTGCCGTGCAGGTCTAATTTGAGGAATTGCGGCGTACCGCTGATTTTTGCGCTGTATAAGGTTTTAATGGGCGATTTTGCTTGGCATTCGGCAGCACGAAAGCTGGAGAAATCATGTTCGCCTTCTAATAATAGAGCTGCCTGTTGCATTTTTTCAGGATCGAGTTTGAGGTGCGTCCACCCTACTCTGCCTTGCAATATCGGGGAGCGGACGGGAGATGATTCCAAAAGGTAACGATATCTTCTACCGTATGCGTCAAAGCGGGCGTGAAAATGTGGGGCAACCTGCTGCGCGAACAATACAGCCACACCTTCAGGAAGATAAGCATTGACGCCCCGCACCCACGCCTGCTCGGGACGGACCACTGCGGTATCAAAATGGACGACTTGTGCAGTCGCGTGTACGCCTGTGTCGGTTCGTCCGGCAACAATAGTACGGATGGTTTCACCCGCAATCTGACTGAGTGCGCATTCCAAGGTCGTCTGAACAGTGGGTAAACCGTCGGCTTGTTTTTGCCAACCGTAAAATTGGCTGCCGTCATAAGACAGGGTTAATGCCCATCTTTGTATGGTTTTTATGGATAATGATTCGGTGTATGCAGTCATATGTCGTCTGAAAATAATAAAAGATGCCGTTTTCACGGCATCTTTTATTTTAGCATTGTTCAATTTCGATTTACTTGCCAATATTAGGCATTCAATTCGTTCATCAATGCTTGGGCTTTATTACGGATCTCACCGCTTGCGTCTTCCAGCAATTCAGTCAATGTCTCGCGGGCAGCATCGGGATCGCCGATTTCAACATACATTTTAGCTAGGTCATATTTAGCTTCCAGCGGAGCTGTCATACCGACGGACTCGGAGATGAAGCCTGAGTCAAAACCGGAATGTTCATTACTGTTGTCGGCAGTATCTTCAACACCCAGATTTTCCCATTCGATAGTTTCGTCAGCGCTGGCTTCTTGAGTGTTTTCAATACTGAAATCTTCACCATCTTGGAATGATAAAGGTTCGTCTTGTTTAATCTCAAACGGCTGAACATCGGCTTCAGGCTGTGGCTGCTCTGTTTTTTCAATAACGAAGTCCAGCGCTTCCTCAGAGCTATCTGCCTGTTTGTCTGCTGTTTCAACTTCAGCCAACACTTCTTCTTGTATGTCTGCGACTTCAACTTCAGACGACGTTTCTTCTTGTGCGCCTAATTCAGGGAAAGGCTCAATAGCTTTAGCCGCTTTTGGCTCTTCCGCGAAGAAATCCCAACCCTCTTCCGATTCTTCAGATTTGGCTTCTACTTCTTCTGCTTCTGCATCAATTGTTTCTGATTTAGGCTCTTCCACCTCTACTTCGAAAGGAATTGGCTCTTCTTCCGGTGCTTGTGGTTGAGCTTCTGACAGGTCGTCTGAAACAGATGGTGCTACAAAAGAGGAAACGTATGGGGCCTCTTCCTCATGAGCAACCTCTTTTTCTACTGCTTCTACTTCAGCAGCTCTGTCTTCCATTACAACAGCAACATGTTGATATGGATTTTCCGGCTCAGGCTCATATACGCTTTCGGTAGATTCGACAGTATCCCAATCGATATCACGGCGTTTTTCGGTTTCTTCGTCGATGGTTACGGCGCTAGACACGATGCTGGCTTGAGTATTGTCCAGTTCGTTCAGATCCAGATCGACGTTTTCTTGTGCAGTTTCGGCAACCGGAGTCGGCTCATTAAAGAATACTTCATCATCGAAATCATCTTCAATTTCCAAACCGTCTTCTTCAGGTTTAGGAGCTTCTACGACAGTTTTCGGAACTACTGCTTGTGGTTGTGGCTGCAGTTGTGGTGCAGCAGCGGCAGGAAATACATCGTCTTCGATACTGATATCGAGATCGTCTTCATCCTGTTCATCCTCATTTATTGCACCAACAACAGACGTAGGCGCGACAGCGGATTTCTTACGTTTGCCCAACAAGAACAACAGCAGGAACAAACCTGCAAAAGCTGCGCCACCAATCAACAACCAGCGCCATAAACCGCTGTCTTCTGAAACTGCTTCCTCTTGTTGTTGTTTTTCTGTGGCAACTGCCGAGGCAATACGCGCTTCTACGTCAGCTTGTGCCTGAGAAATTTCTTGAGGTTCCGCGTTTACTGCTGCAGACGATGCATCTGGTTCAGGCAGAACTTTCACTTGCTCTGCAGATGCTGCGCCTGTTTCAGCTTTATTTTGTTCCGGAGCGCTCGCCGCCGTTACCGCGGGTTTGTTTTCGGGCTTGGCTTCTTGTGTCAGCTCAGCTTTTTTATCCTCTTTTTTATTTTCTACTTTGGTGTTTTCTACCGGGGTCTCTTTAGGTGCTGCTGTAGGAACTGTTGTGTTACCCGCTTTTTCAGACGAGCCTTGAGTTTGAGGCTTATTGCTTTCCTGAACCGGAGGTTTGACTTGGGCAGGTTTGGACGCCGTCGATTTCATATCGCTATGCATCGGGATGTACAAGACTTTACCTGCAAGCATACGGTCTGCATCTTTACCGATGAAAACACCGGGGTTCGCCTTAACCAATGCCTGTATGGTTTGTTCGACAGTCATACCTTGCGGGCGGATTTTGGTGGCAATTTCAGTCAGAGTCTCACCCTGACGAACCAGATGCTGCTTGCCATAACGAATCTCAGTGCCATTAGCACGGGCAGCAGGTTGTTGCTGTTGTCTTGATGGCTGAGCCTGCGCTGCTTTATTGGTATTGTTTTTATCTTTTTTTGTATCCTCCTTGCGACCGGCTTCGCTTTGATTTCCGTTTTGTATCGCACGATTGATGCGGTCGCGCGCGGCTTGGCGATCAAATTGAGAATGGTATGAATTGTTGTCAGCCGAAGAATTGGAATTAGATGCAGATTCACTGCGTGCGCGGCTTGAACCATCCGTTTTGCCGGAATAGCCCGCAGGATCAATGATGGCTGTGTATTCGCGTGATTGCGAACCTGCGCCGACTTGGAAAATCAACACAGGATCTTTAATCGCTTTGTTTGAGCGGATGGTCACGACTGCTTTGTCGCCTGACTTATGAACACTGGTACGCAAATTGCTATTGGAAACAGTTGCTTTTCCGCCTTTCAACAGCGCTTGAGCCTCGTCACCGGTTACGGTGATACTGCCTGAAAACGGCTCGCCCAGGTGGGATTGGACGTTCAACCCGCCAAGCCCGGCACTCGCACCAAACGACACTGCCAAGGCCACAGATGCCGCGATTAATTTGATTTTATGATGGTTTTTCAAAACTTGTCCCCTGTGTAAAATGACAACCCTGCTAGAACTGCTACATGCTTAACCGTATATTACGATATATTACGTTATGATATCTTCTAAAGTCGCAGTCTGCCAAGTAATCCGATGAATTAAGTGATGAAACAAACGAGAAATTAACAGGTTTGTAATTTCTGTGTTTCTTTTTTACAAATCTTACTGATAACATAGTTTATCATCCCAACAGCATTTTTTAAACCCCTTTTTTAGATTATCGCCCGCCTGCATCGGCAATTTCAGTTCAAGGTGGTGCAAAAAGGTAAGGCTGCCTGTATGATTAGCGTTTGACCGATTGGTTTCATCTTTTTTGTTTGTTTGATTATGAAAGTTTTAAGCGATTTATTAGCAGTCATTTTGTTTTTCCTGACTTACACGATAACGAAAAACATGATTACTGCCACTGCAGTTGCCGTCGTATTCGGCATTTTGCAGGCTGGTTTTACTTACTGGAAATACAAAAAACTCGATACGATGCAATGGGTCGGCCTGATCCTGATTGTCGTATTCGGCGGCGCAACCATTCTACTCCGTGATGACCGTTTTATCATGTGGAAACCGACCGTTTTGTTCTGGATTGGCGCATTGGTTTTACTGATCAGCCATTTAAGTGGAAAAAACGGACTAAAAGCGACTATGGGTAAAGAGTTGGAGCTGCCTGAACATGTTTGGAGCAAACTGACTTATGCCTGGGTCGCATTCATGATATTTTTAGGTATTGCCAACTGGTTTGTGTTTACCCACTTCAAAGAACAATGGGTAAATTACAAAATGTTTGGCTCTACCGGCTTTTTGTTTGTTTTCTTTATCGCTCAATTTTCCTATTTGAGCCGGTATTTACCCAAGAAGGATAGTTGATGGAATATTACATGCTACTGGCTACTGATGCCGACGATGTTCACGAAGCGCGCATGGCGGCACGCCCTGCTCATCTGCAACGCTTGGAAGCTTTGAAGGCTGAAGGACGTCTTCTGACTGCCGGCCCCAACCCTCTTCCCGACAATCCGGAGCGCGTGTCCGGCAGTCTGATTGTGGCTCAATTTGAATCTTTGGATGCTGCTCAAGAATGGGCGGAAAAAGACCCTTACGTCGATGCGGGCGTCTATGAAGAGGTATTGATCAAACCGTTCAAAGCCGTATTCAAATAATGGATATGCGTGAAGCTATTGAAGGTCGTCTGAAAACGCTGAATCCTGTTTTTTTTGACTTTCAGGATGACAGCCATCTGCATGTGGGCCACTCGGGAAACAAAGGAGGCGGGCATTATACGGTCGTAGTCGTCAGCGAAGCTTTCGGCGGCGTCAGCCGTCTTAACCGCCAACGCACCATTAAAACCTTACTTCACGATCTGTTTTCCGAAGGGCTGATTCACGCATTGAGCATCAAAGCGGCCACTCCGGACGAATACTTCCACTAATTACAGACATACTGAACATAACAAGAGAAAATCATGAAGAAAAAACATCTCATCTCTATGCTGATGACTGCTCTGGTTTCCGGCAGCCTTTCTGCCCAAACCTTAGTTACAGTTAATGGACAAACCATCGACAGCAGCGTCATTGATGCCCAAGTTGCCGCGCTGCGTGCAGCAAACAACAAAATTCCCGACTCTCCCGAGCTGCGCAGAGAACTGACTGAGCGCCAAGTCATCAATACCGTCGTATCACAAGAAGCCAAACGCCTGAAACTCGACCAAAGCGCCGAATTCAAACAAGCTTTGGAACATGCCCGTACGGATGCCAAAAAACAAGGTGCCGATAAAAAAGCACATTTCAAAACCGAATGGGCGGCATTTGAAAGCGATTTACTTGGACAAGCTTATGCGATTCACGTCCTCCGTCAAAATCCTGTCCAAGAAAAAGACGTCAAAACCGCTTACGATAATTTCAGCAACTTCTACAAAGGCACTCAAGAAGTACAACTGGGCGAAATTATTACCCGCACCCAAGCGGATGCCCAAAAAGCCATTTCTGATTTAAATGCCAAGAAAAGCTTTGCCTCCGTCCTGAAGCAATATTCAATAGATGAACGCGCCAAACAAGCGGGCGGCATCCAGCAAGGTTATGTTCCCTTAAAAGATTTGCAGGAGGCTGTTCCCCCGCTCTATGCCGCAGTTAAAGATTTGAAAAAAGGCGCGCACACTACAACGCCTCTGCAAGACAGCGACGTATATGCCGTCTTCTATGTCAACGACCGTCGGGATGTAAAGCTTCCGTCTTATGACGAATCCAAAAGCAGTATAGCCCAAGACCTGCAAGCCTCCCGCGTCGATGAAGCACTACAATCTCTGTTGCAAAAAGCCACAATTAAATAACTGTTCACGGAGTTTTTATAATGAAACACCAAACTGCCGCCGCAGTCATCATGGCGACGGCTGTTGCCGGATTCGCCGTCGCCAAAGCGCCTGATATTGACCCAGCGCGTATAGACGGCGAAGTTGCCCGCATTCTCAAGCAAGCCGAACAGCATCCTGACTCAAAACAGCAGCCTGATGGCAAAGTGGTCCGCCAAGAAGTCGTCAAACACTTGCAAAGCATAGAAATTCTCAAAAATGCCGCACTCAAAGCCGGATTGGATAAAGACCCCGAGGTCCGTAACCAATTCCTCACTATGGAAGCGGAATTTTACGCGGCGCAATATGCCGACTATCTGAAGCGCACTGCCGAAATCAGCAATGCTGAATTATTGAAGTTTTACGATCAGCAAACCCGTATGATCAAGATTCAGCAGGTTAGCTTCGACACGCCCGAAGAAGCACGAGCAGCACAAGAATTGCTCTTGAAAGGCTTATCATTTGAAGAATTGACGAAACGATATCCGAATCAGCAACCTGCATTTGAAGATTTCGTCATGGCAAGGCAGCTGCGCCAACCGCTTGCAGGCATCTTGGGTCCAATGAATCGGGGAGAGGTAACTCGCAATCCTGTTGAAATTGAAAACAAGTTCTTCCTGTTTAAAATCAGCGAAGTACAAAAAGATCCTCAAGCACCGCCATTTGATCTGATTCGCGATCAACTCACCCAGCTGCTGAAAGAAGATAAAGCCCAACAGCAAATTCACCAGCTATTGCGTGAAAACGGTATCGAGCAATAACACGCACTGAAACGATACGGACTTCGGTAAAACCACACCGTACCGGTTTAAAGCGGATTCCCATATAAAAAGGTCGTCTGAAACCTTAAAACAAGTTTCAGACGACCTTTCGTTTACTATCTTGGTTTAATTAACCCGGTTTGCCATCCGCACGCGGACGGATGAGCCAAGGGATGTATTTCCATGCGTAAAGCAGCAAGGACAGGGCAAACAAGACTGCGGAAGTGCGGATGCTGTGGGTATAACCGGTGCCGCTGACGAAGGTTGCAATGACGCGGATGACAGTGGCGGCTATCATCAGCCAAAAGGCGACGGGTACGGATTTAGGCGGCGGATAGATGGAGTTGCCGGTATGTCCGAGCGCAGTGCGCGCCATCATGCCTAATGTCAGGACGCCGATACCGCCGACGCCGATGAGATGTACGCCAAGATTAAGGAAAGAGCTGTGGAAGTAGGAAGCACCGATGGCAATCAATCCCAAACCTGTGAACAAATAGCCTGCGAACAAAATCCACAGCATCGGTTCTTTCAGAACGGCTTTATACCACCAGCGGTAAACCTGTACGGTAAAAATCACGCCCGCTGCAAAGGCAAAAGCAGATGAAAGCCAAGGCAGGGCATGGTGCGCCATCAGCATGGCAGTCAGCATGGGCAACCAGAGGGACGCGTGAGCGACCCACATAGGGCTGGGGATTTGCGGAACATTCAGGCGTTTGGAGGTAAAGAAGGAAATAATCCGCATACCGATAAGGCCAATAAAGCCTGAGACCATAATCAGACCGGACTGCAGCCCGCTGAGCAGTGCAGATGCGTTTCCGGCATGCAGTTGGAAGTGGAATGCGGCATGCGTGCAACCCAGGACGACGATGGCGAATACGGCGACGTAATTGCGTTTGTTTTTGGAACGGATGACAGGCAATGCCATGCAAACTGCGCCGTACCAAAAAAACAGCGTACCGAGTATGCCGCTGGCGGTTGCACCCCAGCCCGGAATGAAAACGGCAATCCTTGCCGCCAACCAAAAAGCGGTCAATCCTGCCAAAACGCCGCCGCGCGTGGGCGGCTGCCCCGTCCAAGTGGCAACGGCAGTCAACAGAAAGGCAATGACGACGAGTCCGGCATAGCCCCAGATCATCTCATGGGCGTGCCAATAAAAATTGGACAACTCGGGCGTACCCGTATAGCCGAAGCCCCAAAGCAGGATGGAGAGTGCGCCGTATAGTGCCGCCAGCGAGTAAAACGGGCGGAATGCCATTGCCCAAACAGGGTGTTTGAAAAAGGCGGTCATGGTAGTTCCTTGGTTTGTTTTTTGAATGGTTTGTTTTAGGTTTGAATAGACAGGAGGGTCGTCTGAAAACACTAAAATCGTGCTTTTGGACTTTTCAGACGACCTTTTTTATCAGATTCCTTCGGGTTCCGGTAAAAACGGCTCGACTACGGGAAACAGTTCGCGTTCTTCAAAACGGGCATGGTCGCGTAGGGTAACGGCAAAGTCCTTATTCCATGCTTCGTTAAGATATTCAGGATTTGCCATCATACTGCGCAGTTTGGCGTGTTCGGCTTCGAAACGTTCGCGCATCGCAACGGGAATATTCTGCCAATGCGGGGCGAACATGGTTTCTTCTTCGACAAAATGCGGTTCCAATTCAAGGAAATGGGCTTCAAGCTCTGTTTGATGGCTTTCAGCGGGCGCACGCAGGAGGCGGACGCAGAGTGAAAGAGCGTGATGGTGTTCGCGGGAAAGTTCGATAAGTGCTGGGTGGCGTTTTAACGGCTTCATAATATTTGATTATAATGATAATAAATTATCAAACTACACTGGATTAATTTAAATGTTTCAGATATTATGAAACTTAATCATATATAAAGTCAAACACATAACGGCGACAATTTCCCACTGGAAACACTGCCGCCGCCCTAAAAAAATAATATATTCTGAACAGAGAAAACCATGTATCTGACGCAACATACGGATTATGGTCTGCGGGTATTGATTTATGCGGCCATAAACGACGATTCGTTAGTCAATATCGGAACCATTGCCGAAGCCTATAACATTTCCAAAAGTCATTTGATGAAAGTCGTTACCGCGCTTGTCAAAGGCGGATTCCTGACCAGCATAAGAGGGAAAGGGGGCGGACTGCGTCTTGCCGACACACCTGATAAAATCAATGTCGGAGCGGTCGTTCGCCATCTTGAACCCATGCAGGTTGTCGAATGCATGGGAGAGAACAACGAATGCCTGATTACGCCGTCTTGCCGCCTGACCGGCATTTTGGGCGGAGCGATTAAGGCTTTCTTTGCGCATTTGGACGGGTTTACTTTGCAGGATCTACTCAATAAACCGACCTACGATTTACTATATGAACCCAAAATCGAAATCGTTGTCGAAAAAACAGACGATAAATCAGCATAAGCTACCTACCCTGCCGATATGTTTTAAGAGACTTAACTGAAAACCCGCACAATCCCAAAATAGGAAACATCTGATCATTCTTACAACCACAACATTTCACAAGCATCAAATTTTCTATTTTCAGACGACCTTTTTGGGAAAGTGTACGGGTTCATCCCGCTATTCAAGCCACACCAACTACCGACCTGCAATAGCGGGAATCAATCTAAGAACACAAACCAATCAATAAAATAATATTTTTGCAGCTTTTTCTCCTCTAAGGCACGCCATCGCCATCGTTTTATCCAAACCACTTTTATTGTAAATTTGTGAACTTTTCCAGATGAACAACTACTAATGCAGTTGACTGAGGCGTCGCTTCCTCTTTTTCTTTTGTTTTATTGTGATAATGAATAGCAATATCAAAACATTGCATTGTACATATTAATATTTTAGATTATTTCAGAATAAATATTAACTCAAAAAACAGATGTAAAAATAGGTTGCAAACAAAAATTGTTGCTATTATCATGCGTCGATTATGAATAAAGACCGAATTTTAATCCCAGTAGCCGTCATTACCGTATCATTGCTTCACGCGGGTTTGATTGCGCTTTTGTGGGAAACATACAAACCGCTTATACCGGAAATGGCAAATATTGAGTTTGTCGATTTGGCGGATTTGGGTGGTGGCGACGGAGGTGGAGACGGCACCCCCGAAGGCGAAGGTGCGCCTGCCGCTCCGGAAAAAACGCCCGAACCGCAAAAGCCCAAGCCTCAACCGAAACCCAAACCGGTCGAACAACCCAAACCACAGTTCAAGCCGGTAATAACAAAAAAAGCGGATGCCGATATTCAGCAACCGAAAGAGAAGCCCAAGCCGGTTGAGAAACCAAAACCTGAGCCTAAACCCGAACCCAAACCGGAACCTAAGCCAGAGCCCAAACCAGAGCCACGCCCAGAGCCTAAACCCCAACCCAAAGCAGAACCTAAACCTGCACCTAAAGCCTCAGACTATACCAGCAGCAAAACTGGTCCGAATACTGCGGAAAACGGTAAAGGCAACGGACAAGGTAAAGCTCCTCATGGCGACAGCAAAGGAAACGGCGGAGGCAACAAAGGTCCTGGTAACGGACAAGGTGAAGGCAGCGGCCCCGGCAGTGGTGGCAACAAAGGCGAACATGGTTCAGGTAGTGGCAGTGGAGGAGGTTCCGGCGGTGGAAATGGCCCTGGAGCCGGACCGGGTAGTAGTAGAGCCAATCCCGTTAAAGGCGGCACTTGCCATATTCCTAAACCGCCATATCCGCCTATAGCGGCAGAAAACGGAGATACAGGTACAGTTATGCTGAGTGTCTTGGTTGGCCCAGGAGGAAAAGTTGCTGAAGTTAAAATTTTAAAACGCAGTGGCTCCAATGCTCTTGACCAAGCTGCCCGTAAAGCAGTTAAAAATGGTGCTTGCAATGCCTCTGTCTGGACTGAATTCCGAGTCCCGGTCTCTTTTACTCTTGAGTAATCGAGCGCAACACCTTTATCGACAAAAGTTTTAATTTACTTGGAAAATTTGGAAAAATTATGGATTTAAAAACAATATTCGAATCAGGCGATTTTGTTCTGATCAGTGTATTCGTGTTGATGTTAGTAATGAGTATCGTGACCTGGTGTCTGATTATCCTGCGCTCCATCAAACTGAAAAAAGCCAAAACCGCCAACGCACTCGTTAAAACGCAAATGCTTAATGCCTTTACGCTTACCGAAGCCGTGCAAAAAGTGAAAGATATTGATGCGCCCATGAGCCGCGTAGCGGACGAATC
Source organism: Neisseria sp. Marseille-Q2251 (assembly GCF_940793045.1). Classification (NCBI taxonomy): domain Bacteria; kingdom Pseudomonadati; phylum Pseudomonadota; class Betaproteobacteria; order Neisseriales; family Neisseriaceae; genus Neisseria; species Neisseria sp. Marseille-Q2251. The sequence continues at coordinate 69,700 of NZ_CALNWV010000008.1, read as the reverse complement.
CCTGCGTGCCTACCAAAGCTATCGTCAAAGCAACGCGAAAACACTGACTACCGAGCTGCCTTTGAACGAATACCTCGTCATTCAAATCCGAAACAGCATGGAACAAAACATGCGCCAGTTTGATTACGGCATGACTGCTTTGGCATCCATCGGTTCAACTGCCCCGTTTATCGGCTTGTTCGGTACGGTCTGGGGGATTTACCACGCCTTGATCAATATCGGTCAAAGCGGTCAAATGAGTATTGCCGCAGTAGCCGGCCCGATTGGTGAAGCCTTGGTATCAACCGCCATCGGTTTGTTTGTCGCCATCCCTGCTGTCTTGGCGTATAACTTCCTCAACCGCGGCAAGAAAACCCTCTCTCAAGATATGGACGCTTTCGCACACGATTTACACGTCCGCCTGTTGAATCAAAAGGACTAAATTATGGCATTCGGCTCTATGAATTCCGGCGATGATGCACCGATGTCAGACATCAACGTCACGCCTTTGGTCGACGTGATGCTGGTACTGTTGATCGTTTTCATGATCACCATGCCCGTACTGACCCACTCGATTCCTTTGGAACTGCCGTCCGCTTCAGAAAATGCAGCGAAGCAGAAGGAAAAGCAGCCTAAAGACCCTCTACGCCTGACCATAGATGTTAATGGCAACTATTACATCGATGGTGATTCTGCAACCAAAGCGGATATTAATACGGTTACTTCCCGACTGAAAACTGAAAAGCAGAAAAACGCCAATACCATCGTTGCCATTTCAGCAGACAAGGCCGTTGAATACGAATATGTCAACAAAGCCCTCGAAGCTGCCCGCGAAGCAGGTATTACCAAAATCGGCTTTGTGACCGAAACTAAAGCACAATAATACCGGCAGTAAAAAGGTCGTCTGAAAAGCATTCCTACTTTTCAGACGACCTTTTACATACAAATCAGACACAGCCTAAATACATCCAATACACTCATTTTCAGTAATTCCTCTTTTCTTCATAGTGCAGATGAACCGCATTTTTTATAAATTCGACTTCCTAGACACTCAAATCTGCCCTAACCTTCCTGATTGGAGAATAGTTAGACACAAAGCCGGAGACTCTCCATTCGCTCAAGGATAAGGGGTCGTCTGAAACCTTCACTCTTTTCTGTATAAATACCCTTAGCCGCTACAATATAAGGATTCGGGAAGGTTGTTTTTAACACCCCTATTCCCCGATTTCCCTTAATAACAAAACCACCATGCCGGATTAGCATCCACCCAATAAAGCGATGAAACCATCTTTATCTTCAATCAAACGAGCACAGAACACACTCTCTACAAAACACTTTCCATTTCAAAAAAGGTCGTCTGAAACCAGATGTGTAACATAGTGGATTAACTTTAAATCAGGACAAGGGGACGAAGCCGCAGACAGTACAGATAGTACGGAACCGATTCACTTGGTGCTTCAGCACCTTAGAGAATCGTTCTCTTTGAGCTAAGGCGAGGCAACGCCGTACTGGTTTAAAGTTAATCCACTATAAAAAAGGCAAACCCGATTAGGTTTGCCCTTTTTATTACAAGACTTAATGAACGTCTTTCCAATATTCTTTTTTCAGGAAGTATGCCAGAGGCAGCATTACTGCAAACAAGAACATCAACACGATATAGCCTGTACGTTTGCGCTGGAGTTGCGCCGGTTCACCCATGTAAACCAAATAGTTCACCAAATCGCGTACATAAGCATCGTACTCTGTTTGGACGACTTTGCCGTTTGGCAAACGACGGCTGTGCGCGCCGGTAGATTCCCAATAGAGCTTGGGTTTCAATTCGCCATGTTCGTCTTTCACCATGACCGGCTGACCTTTGGCATCCAGCTCAACTGCTTGAACGCCTTGTTGCTCCCACAAGGGGTGAGGCATGCCGACTTTGTCGAATACGACGTTGTTCCAGCCGCTAGGACGGGTCGGGTCTTTATAGAAGCCGCGCATATAGGCATACAGATAATCCGCGCCTTTAGAACGGGCAATCAGTGTCAGGTCCGGAGGAGCCGCACCAAACCATTTGGCAGCATCTTTAGGATTCATCGCCGCCAACATGACATCACCGACGTTGTCTGTCGTAAACATCAGGTTTTTCTTGATTTCTTCGTCAGTCAAACCGATGTCTTTCAGACGGTTGAAGCGCATACCGCTTGCCGAGTGGCAGGATAAGCAGTAGTTGGTAAAAATTTGAGCACCGCGCTGCAAGCTGACTTGGTCGCGCAGGTCAATCTCGACTTTTTCATAGTGTCCGCCACCGCTGGCGACGGCGGCACTCATAGGCACTGCCAATAACAAGGCAGCAAACCAGTTTTTCAGGGTATGTTTCATTTTCGCTGCCCTCATCAGATATTGGTTGCAAACAGGTAAGCACCCACTGCGGTAATACCGACATAAACAAAGAACATGATTTTTTGTTTAGTGGTGCTCATGGTTACGCGTTCCGGAACCGGTTTGTTTGTATCCAGTTTGGTATAGAACGGCATACCCAGGAAGAATGCAAAATAGACGAAGGACAGGATACGCGCAACCAAAGTACGGGTCTCGGTTGCTACCATCGCACCCAAAATACCCAAACCGATAAAGGCAATGATGAACAGAACCAACGCAGTTTTGAAGATTGGGCCGCGATAGCGGACGGATTTCACTTCACCTTTATCCAACCAAGGCAACAGGGCAATCAGGACAACTGCTGCCCCCATACCGATTACCCCCCAAACCTGAGTACCGAGGAATGAAGGAATCGCACGCAAAATAGCGTAGAACGGGGTAAAGTACCATACCGGTGCAATGTGCGGCGGTGTTTTCAGCGCGTTTGCCGCGTCAAAGTTCGGGGCTTCAAGGAAGTAGCCGCCGCCTTCGGGTGCGAAGAACAATACGGAGCAGAAAACAATCAGGAATACGACAACGCCCAAGATGTCTTTGACGGTGTAGTACGGATGGAAAGGAATGCCGTCGAGCGGAACGCCGTTTTCATCTTTGAGTTTCTTGATTTCCACGCCGTCAGGGTTGTTCGAACCCACTTCGTGCAAGGCGATGATGTGTGCCACGACTAAACCGAGCAACACCAGCGGTACGGCAATAACGTGCAGTGCGAAGAAGCGGTTCAGGGTAACGTCGGAAACGTTGAAGTCGCCGCGAATCCAAGTGGATAAATCAGGACCGATAACAGGGATGGCGGAGAACAGGTTAATAATCACCTGCGCGCCCCAGAAGGACATTTGACCCCAAGGCAGCAGGTAGCCCATAAAGGCTTCGGCCATCAATGCTAGGAAAATCAGGGAACCGAAAATCCACACCAATTCGCGCGGTTTTTTGTACGAACCGTAAATCAAGCCGCGGAACATATGCAGGTATACGACGATGAAGAAGAAAGATGCGCCGGTAGAGTGCATGTAGCGGATAATCCAGCCGCCGGACACGTCGCGCATGATGTACTCTACTGCGGTAAAGGCAGCAGGCAGGTGATAGGCATTCAGGTTGCCGTCCGGTTTGTAGTTCATGGTCAGGAAGATACCGCTGACGATTTGAATTACGAGGACGAGCAGAGCCAAAGAACCGAAGTAGTACCAGAAGTTGAAGTTCTTCGGCGCGTAGTATTGAGCCAAATGCTCATTCCACATTTTAGACAGAGGGAAACGAGCGTCCGTCCAGTCTAACAATGCTTTTGCTTTGTTATTGGTTTGGTTTGCCATAATTATCGTTCCTTATTTTTAGTCTTCGCCTACCAAGACTGTCGTATCGCTCAGATATTTGTAGGGCGGAACAACCAGGTTGGTCGGTGCAGGAACACCTTTATACACGCGGCCTGCCATGTCGAATTTCGAACCGTGGCACGGACAGAAGAAACCGCCTTTCCAGTCTGCACCCAAATCGGCAGGGGCAACGTCAGGACGGTAGGTCGGCGAGCAGCCCAAATGGGTACAGATACCGATGGCTACAAGGATGTTCGGCTTAATCGAACGGGTCTCGTTTTTAGCATATTCGGGCTGTTGATCCGCATCCGAATTAGGGTCAGCAACCGCGCCGTTCAAACTTTTCAGGTCTTTGAGCTGCTGATCTGTGCGGTTAACCACCCAAATCGGCTTACCTTGCCATTCGGCAGTCAACATTTGTCCGGATTCGATTTTACTGACATCGATTTCGACGGCAGCACCTGCGGCCTTGGCTTTTTCCGACGGAAAAAAGCTTGCCACGAAAGGCGTAGCTACGCCCAAAGCCGCCACACCGCCCGCGCCGCATGTAGCCAGCGTCAGAAAGCGGCGGCGACCGCTATTGATTTCTTGATTATCCATTATTCAGTCGTCCTAAAATTTTGGGAATACCGAGCCATTAAACGATGTAATTCTACCTAGTTTGCCGTGATACTCAAAGCATTATTTAAATTAAGGTAAATTTTCATGACGATTATCAAGGCTTAGGCGGGATTATCTTCGTCGAAATGACAGATTTCCAACTCGAAATGCCGGGCTACGGCTTCGCCCAGGGCGCGGATGCCGTAACGTTCCGTCGCATGGTGTCCCGCGCTGACAAAGGCAACGCCTGTTTCATTGGCAAGGTGAAACTGCGCTTCCGAGATTTCTCCGGTCAGATAAGCATCGACACCTTCGTCTATGGTCGTCTGAAAAAATCCCTGCGCACCGCCGGTACACCATGCGATGCGTTTGATTTCGCGCGACATATCGCCGACGGCTACGGGTTGCCGCCCCAGCGTTGCAGCAATGTGTTGCAACCATTCAGCCAAAGTCTGCGGCGTTTTCAGACGACCTATATTCAACAGGTTCTGTTCTCCGAACTGCCTTTCGACTTCCCAACCCAACTTATCGGCAAGCTGCGCGTTATTGCCCAAGACAGGGTGCGCATCCAGCGGCAGGTGGTAGCCCGCCATATTGATTTGGTGTTGCAATAATGTTTCGATGCGCGCTTTTTTCCAACCCGTAATCGTTACCGGCTCGCTTTTCCAAAACATCCCGTGGTGCACCAAAAGCATATCCGCGCCCTGCTCTGCAGCGAAATCAACCGCCGCTTTGCTTGCCGTCACCGATGTCGCAATTTTGCCGACTTCCGCCCTGCCCTCGACCTGCAAACCATTGGGCGCATAGTCCTTGAACATTCCGACCTGCAACACCTCGTCGCACCACGCCAAAATATCGTTGCGTTTCGCCATATCATTCCTTTCAACACATAGCGGATTGAATTTCACGGGACAAGACGGAACAACGCCATCCCTGTTTCAAGTCAATTCACCGCATTCATACAAAATCGGACGCACATTCTAACCGCAAACCATGACGCATCCCAATCCCTACGCCGTTCAACACGCGCCCGCATTTACACCCCGGCATGAAATATTTTAATATTGCCCGTTTCAAAAGGTCGTCTGAAAGCGTAAAAACCAATGGATTCCATCATCGAACTGCGCCATCTCAAAACCCTGCTAGCACTCGAAGAAACCGGCAGCGTATCCCTTGCCGCCAAGCGCGTCTTTTTGACCCAATCCGCCCTTTCGCACCAAATCCGCGCGCTTGAAAACTATTACGACACGCCCCTGTTCGAGCGCAAATCCACACCCTTGCGCTTCACGCCCGCCGGCGAACGCCTGTTGCGGCTCGCACGCGAACTCCTCCCGCAAGTTTCCGCCGCCGAGCGCGACCTCGTCCGCATCATCGAAGGCGAAGCAGGCGAATTGCGGCTGGCAGTCGAATGCCACACCTGTTTCGACTGGCTCATGCCCGCGATGGGCGAATTCCGCCCCATGTGGCCGCAAGTCGAATTGGACATCGTTTCCGGCTTTCAGGCAGACCCCGTCGGACTCCTGCTGCAACACCGCGCCGATCTCGCCATCGTATCCGAAGCCGAAAAGCAAAACGGCATCAGCTTCCGCCCCCTGTTTGCCTACGAAATGGTCGGCATCTGCGCCCAAGACCACCCGCTTGCCGCCAAAACCGTTTGGGAGGCAGAAGACTTCATCGGCGAAACCCTCATCACCTATCCCGTTCCCGACGAAATGCTCGATCTGCCCAAAAAAATATTGTTACCCAAAGGCATCAACCCGCCGCGCCGCCGCAGCGAACTAACCATCGCCATCATCCAACTCGTCGCCAGCAAACGCGGCATCGCCGCCCTGCCCTACTGGACCGTGATGCCCTATCTCGAAAAAGGCTACGTCGTCCACCGTCAAATCACTGCCAACGGCCTGCAAAGCGAACTCTACGCCGCCACGCGTACCGAAGACGCAGACAAAAGCTATCTCGACAACTTCTGCCAAATCGTCCGCGAACGCAGCTTCACCGACCTCCCCGGCTTAAGCGAACTGACAATGTCCGGGCAGGATTGATGTTTTCTTGAAACAGGGTGTCACAACATTCACACACTTCGATTTCCATATCAAAAGGTCGTCTGAAAACCCAAATCTCAGGTTTTCAGACGACCTTTTTACTTCATCTCCCCGATTTAGCCTTCTTCAGGCAGCTTGGTGATTTTTACCCGCTCGATGCGTTGACCGTCTTTTTCAACGACTTGGAAACGCCAGCCGTGGAAATCGGCAAAATCGCCGACATCGGGAATGCTTTGCAGTTCTTCCATAATCAGTCCGGCGACGGTGTGGAAGTCGGCATCTTCTTCTTGCGGCGGGAGGTTCAGTTGCGGCGCGAGTTCGACATATTCAAACGAACCGTCCACAGTCAGACTTTCATCGGCATTTTCTTGAACGGCGGGTTCTTCTTGGCGTTCAAACTCTTCAGGAAATTCGCCTGCGATGGTTTCCAGCAGGTCTTTCATGGTAACCATGCCCAAAACCGCGCCGAATTCATCGACCACCAAAGCATAATCCGCGCTGCTTTGGCGGAACAGTTCAATCGCACCCAATGCAGTCGTACTGTCCGGCAGGACTAGCGGCTGACGTAGGACGGCTTGGATATTGAGTTCGCCGGTTTCGAGTAGTTGGGCGAGCAGGTCTTTTTTGTTGATGTAGCCCAACGGTTCATCGACACCGGCTTTACCGACGACGAGCAGGCGGCTGTATGGGGTATTTTGCAGTTGGGCGTGTTGCTCTTCGCGGCTTTGGGAAATGTCCAAACGCTCAATGTCGCGGCGGGGAATCATCACGCCGAGGATGGGACGTTCGGCAAGCGTGAGGACACTGCGTATCATGGATTTTTCGTTTTCCTCAAAATGCCCGTCGTCCTCTGCTTCGTCGCCCGCTTTGGCAAGCACGCTTTCGCGTATGCCCATCATGCCCAAGACGTTCTCGGCGGTGCGCTTGCGCCACGAGCTGCTGATATAGTCGTTTTTGCGGCTGTTGCGTTGCGAAACTTGGTTAAACACTTCAATCAGGATGGAGAAGCCGATAGCGGCGTAGAGGTAGCCTTTCGGGATGTGGAAATGGAAGGCTTCGGCGATGAGGCTGAAACCGATCATCAGCAGGAAACCTAAGCAGAGCATGACGACGGTAGGATGCCTGTCTACAAACTCGGTCAGCGGTTTGCTCGCGGAAATCATGACGGTCATGGCAACGGCAACCGCGCCCATGGCGACGACGATGTGATCGACCATGGCGACGGCAGTGATGACGGAATCGATGGAAAATACCGCGTCAAGAATCAGGATTTGGGCAACCACGCTCCAAAATCTCGCGTGTTTCTTCTGGCTGTCGGCAACGGCAAATTGGTTATGCCCTTCGAGGCGTTCGTGCAGTTCGGTGGTGGCTTTGTAGAGCAGGAAGATACCGCCCGCGAGCATAATCATGTCTTTGCCGGAAACGTCCAACCCGCTGATGTGGAACAGCGGGCGCGTCAGGGTCATGATGTGTGCCATGAAGCCGAGCATGATGATGCGGATAATGACCGCAAGCCCCAAACCGGTAATGCGCGCGCGGTCGCGTTGGGCGGGTTTGACTTTGTTCGCCAAAATGGCGACGAAAACGAGGTTGTCTATCCCCAAGACAACTTCGAGTACCAGAAGCGTGGCAAAGCCTATCCAAGTATGCGGCTCTGCCAACCAACTGAAATCCATGATTTTTCTATTCCTTTGTGTTCAAACGCGAAAAGGCAGCCTGAAACGCTCAAGCTGCCTGATTCATATCGATACGCACGAAAAACGGCGGGCGGTCATGCTGCTCTGCTCTGGGTCTTTCATGTGTGCGTATGTCTCAAGTAAAAATAATGTAAATAGTTTAGCAGTTTGGAAGGCGGATGGCAAAAGGTCGTCTGAAAACAAGGAAATTGGCTTTCAGACGACCTCCCAATCGGCTTTAAATAACCTGCTCTTTGTTTTTGGCCGCAGCGGCGTTTTTCGTCATAAAACCGTCTATCGGCGCATAACCCACGAAATCAGCGTTTTCATCCATGATGACTACCCAGTCTTTTGTACGGCTGCTGGTCAGAGGCAGGAAGAACAAAGGTTTGCCGGACGAAGTCACTTTGGCTGATTTGATAATGTCCGTTTCAGACATATTGCGCGCGGCAGCCAGTTCTGCCAACGGCTTCATCGCACGGCGGATTTTTTCGCGTTCGGCAGGACTGTCGGGCAGCCACCAATTCGGACGCATACTCGGCTCAATGCCCGTCAGCGACAAGCTCAGACTCTCATTGGCTTCTTCAACATTGACCGCCTCACGCACGCCTACGCGCTCTATACCGAACCAAGGCAAAGTTTTGAAGCCGTCTTTGGCTTTTGCCAAATCCGCCTCATCGATTTCGGCAGCAGTCACAATATTGATACGGTCACGCTCAAAAGCGGCGGCAACAGGACGGGCAAGGGATACGCTGTACAAGCCGTAAATCAAAGCGGCAAGCTGGATGGCGCCGATTAAGGAATAATCGACCACGCGCTCGCGCATTTTTTTCTTGGGGCTGGCAAGAATCAGGGTCAACAGCGGACCGCACACGATATCCACCGATACGACCAACTTATACAAATCCAAGCCTCCGGTCAGTTCGGCATAGGGAAAGGGATACCAGACTTCAAAAACAAGCAGCGCCGCCAAGCCTGCTAAAACAAGACTGACAAGCAGATGCAGCGAGGCGCTTTTCACGGCGAAACGCCATCGCGAAACATGTTGAGTATTTTCCATAATGTTTGTCCGTAACGTAATTATTTGAAATATGATTTTTTGAAGACGTCATTATATCGGAATATAAAAGTTTTGCGGAAAACCAAATAAACATTTTTTTACATATCCCATGTTAAAATCCGCATTCTTCAAATATTTCAATATGATGCTATGCATACTTCCGATATTGGCATAGACGATACGGCTCACGAATACCACGCCGACAATCCCGATTTTCCTGCCAAAACCATTGTGGCGACGCTGTTTTTCGGCGCGTTTTTCGGCTACCTCAACGACACGCTTTTAAATGTTGCGCTCACGCCGATTATGAAGGATTTTGGGGTCGACAAGACCACCGTCCAATGGCTGACGACGGGCTTTTTGCTGGTGATGGGCGCGTTCACGCCGATTACGGCGGGCGTGATTCAATGGTTTGAAACGCGCAAGATGGTGTTGTTTACGCAGGCGACGTTTTTGGCGGGTTCGCTGATTTGCTCGTTTGCGCCGACTTTCGGGATTTTGGTCGCGGGGCGGATGGTGCAGGCGGTGTCCGCCGCGTTTTTCGTGCCGCTCCTGTTTAACGGCATTTTGTCGATTTATCCGCCGAACAAACGCGGGACGGCGATGGGCGTGATTACCATGATGTTCACCGCCGCGCCCGCGATAGGACCGACGTTGTCGGGCATCATCATCGACCACACGCATTGGCGCGTGCTGTTCGGCTTTACCGCGCCGTTTATGCTGGCGGCGATGGTATTGGTGGGCAAGTATCTGACGGTCAACTTGAGCAACATCAGCCGTCCGAAGATTGATATTTTGTCGGCAGTCTTGTCGATTGCGGGCTTCGGCGGGCTGGTGTATGCGAGCAGTAATTTTGCCCGTCTGCCGCTGGCGGAATTTATCCTGCTGTTTGCCGCTTCCGTCGCGCTGGTGGGCTGGTTTGCATACCGCCAGTCCCGCTTGGCGACGCCGCTGCTGAACCTTCGGGCGTTTGAATATAAGCAGTTCCGCCACTGCGTCGTGATTCTGGCGGGCGCGGTGTTCCTATTTTTGGGTTTGGAACTGATGATGCCGATGTACACGCAGCAAGTGCTGATGCTGACGGGTACGGCGACGGGGCTGATTCTGATGCCGGCAAGCATCGCCCAGGCGGTTGCCGCGCCTTTGTTCGGCAAACTGCTGGACAAGAAGGGCGGACGGTTCGTCGTGTTGCCCGCCACGGTGATGCTGACGGTGTCGCTGGCGGTGTTGTGGCTGTTTTTGCGGATTGACACGCAAGTCATGATGCTGACCGCCATGTTCACGCTGATGGCGGTATCCGTCTCCGCCTGCGTAACGGGCGAAACCCACGGCTTGAACGCGCTGCCGAAAAAACTCAACCCCCACGGCGCGGCGATTCTGACCACCATCAACCCGATTGCCGGCGCGGTCGGCGCGGCATTTTTCGTCGGCGCGACCAATATCGGCGAGAAACTGTCTTCCGCCGCCTCGCCGCAACAAGCCATGCTTGACGGCATTCATCTGGCGATGGGCAGCGCGCTGGTGTTGGGCGCGGTAATGGTGTTTTTCGCCATGCGCCTGAAACGTCACGAACCGGACAAACAAGTTTGAACATAAGGTACTAAACGGGCATTTGAAAGAAGCCGCAAACAGCACAAAGAGGTCGTCTGAAAAAATGCAAAAAACGTCAGGACGACAGGTTATCTCTTTTTTTCTATACCGAAACCGCCCCAGTTTGCTATAATGCCCAGTTTCATCAAACCGCAATACCACACTTTAAAGGACAAAAAATGGGTTTTCTGCAAGGTAAAAAAATCCTGATCACCGGCATGATTTCCGAGCGTTCCATCGCTTACGGCATTGCCAAAGCCTGCCGCGAACAAGGCGCGGATTTGGCGTTCACCTACGTTGTTGACAAACTGGAAGAGCGCGTCCGCAAAATGGCCGCCGAATTGGGTTCCGAACTCGTATTCCGCTGCGATGTCGCCAGCGACGAAGAAATCAACCAAGTTTTCGCCGATTTGGGCAAACATTGGGACGGCTTGGACGGCCTCGTCCACTCCATCGGCTTCGCACCAAAAGAAGCCTTGAGCGGCGACTTCCTCGACAGCATCAGCCGCGAAGCGTTTAACACCGCACACGAAATTTCTGCATACAGCCTGCCCGCATTGGCAAAAGCCGCCCGTCCGATGATGCGCGGCAGAAACTCCGCCATCGTCGCCCTGAGCTACTTGGGCGCGGTTCGTGCGATTCCGAACTACAACGTCATGGGCATGGCAAAAGCCAGCCTCGAAGCAGGCATCCGCTTTACCGCCGCCTGCTTGGGTAAAGAAGGCATCCGCTGCAACGGCATTTCCGCCGGCCCGATCAAAACCCTTGCTGCTTCCGGCATTGCCGATTTAAGCAAACTCTTGGGACACGTCGCTTCCCACAATCCGCTCGGCCGCAACGTAACCATTGATGAAGTCGGCAACACCGCCGCCTTCCTGCTCTCCGAACTCTCTTCAGGCATTACCGGCGAAATCACTTACGTTGATGGCGGTTACAGCATCAACGCCCTGAACGATGAAGAGGCGTAATGATTTGTAATATTTTGTAGAAAAGACAACTTATTACACAAAAAACCGTCTGATTAAGTGGTGTAAAAAAGGTACACCGGCTATTTCAGGCGGTTCTTTTTTCGTATAAAAGGCGGCATATTTCGGGAATTTTGTCATAAAACAAATTTTAACTTTTCTGAATTTTATTTAACAAATAAAACGATACTATGCCTGCCGGTTTGAAAAAGCCCGTCCGTCACTTCGGACGCACTTTTTTTAAAAATTTCACTTTATTATCCACAAACATACAGGAGGACATTTATGTCTATTGCTTCAGAATTCAAACAGTTTATTATGCGCGGCAACGTTATCGACTTGGCAGTCGGTATGGTCGTCGGTACTGCGTTTAGCGGCATCGTTAAATCTTTGGTTGACGACGTAATCATGCCCCCTATCGGTCTGTTGATCGGCGGCGTTGACTTCTCCAACCTGTTCATCACCCTGAAAAACGGTGCGCAAGCGCCCGCAGAAGGCTATGCCAACTTGGCGGCAGCCCAAGCAGCCGGTGCCGTCACCCTGAACCTCGGCCTGTTCATCAACTCCGTTATCAGCTTCCTGATCATCGCTGCTGCGATTTTCTCCGTTATCAAAGCATTGAACTCCATGAAAAAAGCCGAAGCGCCTGTTGAAGAAGCACCTGCAGAGCCTAGCGAAGAAGTATTGCTGTTGCGCGAAATCCGCGACTCTCTGAACAAAAAATAATCTTTTGAAGATTTGAAATAAAAGGTCGTCTGAAAATTTTCAGACGACCTTTTTGTTTTGCGTATCTCTCCGATATCAATGACTTACGGTTTGCGGTATCGGATTGCGTGGGATAACAATTCTTCAATCTCTATCCACATGGCTCCTCCCATTTACAGCAAACCTGGCTGACCCAATGCCGGGTCGGTCGCGCGGGCGGCTTGTGCGTCTTCGACGGTCAGCCCCAAAGCTTTCGCCACGCCTTCGCCGTAGGCGGGGTCGCAACGGTGGCAGTTGCGGATATGGCGGTATTTGATGAAGTCGGGCGCGTCGCCCATTGCAGCGGCGGTGTTGTCGAACAAAGCCTGTTTCTGCGCGTCGTTCATCAGGTTAAACAAGGCGCGCGGTTGGTTGAAGTAGTCGTCATCGTCTTGGCGGTAGTCCCAGTGCGCCGCGTCGCCGTTGATTTTCAAAGGCGGTTCGGCGAAGTCGGGCTGTTGCTGCCATTGGCCGAAGCTGTTGGGTTCGTAGTGCGGCAGGCTGCCGTAGTTGCCGTCGGCGCGGCCTTGCCCGTCGCGCTGGTTGCTGTGGACGGGGCAACGCGGGCGGTTGACAGGGATTTGGCGGAAGTTTACCCCCAAGCGGTAGCGTTGCGCGTCGGCGTAATTGAACAAACGGGCTTGCAGCATTTTGTCGGGGCTGGCGCCGATGCCGGGCACAAGATTGCTCGGGGCGAAGGCGGATTGTTCCACATCGGCGAAGAAGTTTTCGGGATTGCGGTTCAACTCGAATTCGCCCACTTCGATCAACGGATAGTCTTTTTTCGGCCAAACTTTGGTCAGGTCGAAGGGATGATACGGTACTTTTTCCGCATCGGCTTCAGGCATGACTTGGATGTACATCGTCCATTTCGGAAACTCGCCGCGTTCGATGGCTTCGTACAGGTCGCGCTGGTGGCTTTCGCGGTCGTCGGCAATGATTTTTGCGGCTTCTTCGTTGGTCAGGTTTTTAATGCCTTGCTGGCTGCGGAAATGGAATTTCACCCAAAAACGCTCGCCCGCTTCGTTCCAGAAGCTGTAAGTATGCGAACCGAAGCCGTGCATATGGCGGTAGCTGGCGGGGATGCCGCGGTCGCTCATGACGATGGTAACTTGGTGCAGGGCTTCGGGCAGCAGCGTCCAGAAGTCCCAGTTGTTCGTAGCGGAGCGCATATTGGTGCGCGGGTCGCGTTTGACGGCTTTGTTCAGGTCGGGGAATTTGCGCGGGTCGCGCAGGAAGAACACGGGCGTGTTGTTGCCGACCATATCCCAGTTGCCTTCTTCGGTATAGAACTTCAACGCAAAGCCGCGGATGTCGCGTTCCGCATCGGCTGCGCCACGCTCGCCTGCCACGGTGGTGAAACGGGCGAACATCTCGGTTTGCTTGCCGACTTCGCTGAAGATTTTGGCGCGGGTGTATTTTGTGATGTCGTGTGTTACGGTAAACGTACCGAACGCGCCCGAACCTTTGGCGTGCATACGGCGTTCGGGGATGACTTCGCGCACGAAGTCGGCGAGTTTTTCATTCAGCCACAAATCCTGCGCCAGCAACGGGCCGCGCGCGCCTGCGGTCAGGCTGTTTTGATTGTCGGCAACGGGCGCGCCGTTGTTCATGGTCAGGTGGGTTACGGGACATTTAGAGACAGTCATGATGATTTCCTTTGTGAAATGGTCAGTGGTTTATATAGTGGATTAACTTTAAACCAGTACGGCGTTGCCTCGCCTTGCCGTACTATCTGTACTGTCTGCGGCTTCGTCGCCTTGTCCTGATTTAAATTTAATCCACTATAAAATGATTTGCCGAAAAGCATATTCGTAGCCGGTTTCTTGGCATTCATAAATTTCTTGTATCGACATTTGTTTTTCCTTTTAATTAAGCTATGAAAAGAACTATACAGAAAGGTTTTGACTATTGGAACTATGACTTCAATTTAATATTGTTATTATTAATTGAGATTTTATTTTTGTTAGATTTTTATTATTATTCGACGCATGAAATAGAAAAAGGTCGTCTGAAACTGTTTTCAAACGACCGTTTGACTGAATGGCTCTCAACTTTACTGTTTACGCCACGTCATACAACCCGCGTACCACCCTGCCGATGGCGGCGACGCCTTTTTCCAGCGTTTGAGCGTCCTGCGCGATGCTCATGCGGATGCACTCGCGGGCGTGCGGGTAATCCTGCGTGTCGATGCCGACGAAGAAATGTTCGCCCGGAATAATCAGCGTGCCTTCGGCTTTGAGCATTTCGTACAGGATTTGCGATGAAACGGGCAGGTTTTCAAACCAGAGCCACAGGAAAATCGCGCCTTCGGGCTTATGGATTTTCAGCGGATACGCGCCCAGCTCGCGCTTGAGCAGCGAGACGGCGGTTTGCGCCTGATTGCGGTAAAACGGCCGGATGACGTCGTCTGAAAGCTGTTTCAGACGACCATCCTGTAGCAGCGGCGTTGCGATGGCTGCGCCGAAGCGGGTGGGCGACAGGTTCACAATTGCGTTCAGGCTGCTGACGGCTTTGACCACTTCCGGCGCGGCGACGATGATGCCGGTGCGCACGCCCGGTAAGCCGACTTTGGAAAGGCTGAAGCAGAGGATGATGTTTTCGTGCCAATTCAGCGTCACGTCGCTGTAAATGATGTTGGGGAACGGCATTCCGTAGGCGTTGTCGATAATCAGCGGAATGCCGTGTTCTTGCGCCAAAGCGTCCAGCCGCGCCATTTCGCCGTCGGTCAGCACGTTGCCGGTCGGGTTGGTCGGACGCGAACAGCAAATCGCGCCGATTTTGCCTGCTTTGAGTTCGGGCAGGCTTTCCAGTGCATCAAAGTCCACGCGGTATTTGAAGAAACCTGCTTCGCCTTCGTGTTCGACCGCTTCGATTTTAGGTTTCACGGAAACGAAGTGCTGCCCTTCGACATGCACGTCGGCATAGCCGATGTATTCGGGCGCGAGCGGCAGCAGGATGGCTTTCTCTACGGAAAGGTCGTCTGAAACCTTGAATTTTCCGCCGAAGAGGTTGAAAAGATAGAAAAACGCGTTCTGCGAACCGTTGGTCAGCGCGATATTGTCGGCGGTCAGGTTCCAGCCGTATTCGCGGTTGAGGAAGGCGGTCAGCGCGTCAATTAGCGCGGCATCGCCCTGGGGATTGGAGTAGTTGCCGATGTTCTCGACAGCGTGTTCCGCCGCCAGCTTGGAAAATACGTCGGCGAACACGGCGTTGACTTCGGCGATCCGCGCCGGATTGCCGCCGCCGAGCATGTTGACGGGCTTGTCGCTTTTGAGCGCGTCGCCGAGGTCGTCCATAAGTTGCAGGATGCCGCTGTGTTGCGTGAATTTTTCGCCGAATGCCGAGAACTGCATGATGACTCCGTGTAAATATGATTGGCGGGGATTATATCAGCTTGATATGTCGAGGGGTCGTCTGAAAATGAATGTGGCGGATTTTAGCCACAACCGCTCTGACATGGGGGATGTGTGACCATCATTCATCTGCCCTGCCCTCTCAAAAATTCAGACGACCCGATGAATCTCATCGGGTCGTCTGAAAATGTGAACGTCGGAAAAAGGAAAGCAACTTAGCGGATTTTCAGCGTACTCAATCCGATTAACACCAAGACGATGGTAATGATCCAAAAGCGGACGACGACTTGGGTTTCTTTCCAGCCTTTTTGTTCGTAGTGGTGGTGGATAGGCGCCATCAGGAAGATGCGTTTTTTGGTTTTCTTATACCAGCCGACCTGAAGCATAACGGACACGGCTTCGACGACGAACAGACCGCCCATGATGACGAGGACGAACTCTTGACGGACGATGACGGCAACGGTACCGAGTGCCGCACCCAATGCCAGCGCGCCGACGTCGCCCATGAAAACTTGCGCAGGATAGGCGTTAAACCACAAAAATCCAAGACACGCGCCGCACATGGCGGTACAGAAAATCACGACTTCGTTCGCACCTGCGACATAAGGCAGTTGCAGGTATTGGGCGAATTGCGAGTGTCCGCTGGCGTAGGCGAAGATGGCGAGGCCGGCGGCAACGAGGACCACGGGGAAGGCGGCAAGTCCGTCAAGGCCGTCGGTCAGGTTGACGGCGTTGGAAGTGCCAACGATGGTCAGATAGGTCAGGACGACGAAGCCGACCACGCCCAGCGGCAAGGCGACTTGTTTGAAGAAGGGAACGATCAGGATGTTGTTGGAGGAGTTTTCAGCAAGGAAAAACAGGGCAAGCGCGGCAATAATGGCGACACTCGACTGCCACACCATTTTGAATTTGGCGGAAACACCGTTGGGGTCTTTATAGACGACTTTGCGCCAGTCGTCGTAAAAACCGAGTGCGCCGGTAGCGAGCAATACCGCCAGCAGAATCCAGATATACGGGTTTGCCCAGTTGCCCCACAACAGCGTGGATACGGTGATGGCGGTCAGAATCAGCGAACCGCCCATCGTCGGCGTGCCGTTTTTGATGAGGTGGGTTTGCGGCCCGTCGGTGCGCACTGCCTGCCCGACTTTTAACTGCGTCAGTTTGCGGATGGTCCATGGACCGAGCAGCAGGGAAAACGCCAAGGCGGTCAAGGCTGCCATGACGGCGCGGAATGTGGTGTATTGAAAGACATTCAGACCGGACAACCAGTTACTGAAATGTGCAAGCCATAAAAACATGGGGCTTCCTTTTGTTTTTGTTGTTACATTGGGCTTATCGCCCGTTTTAAAGTTTGGTTTTGGGGTCGTCTGAAAAAGTTTCAGACGACCTTTGTAGATTACCAAGCAGGTTATGACAGTCAGGGCTTAATGAAGTTCACTTTATATTCAGGTTTTTAGGGAACTTTTATCCGTTATCCAGACCGCTGGCGGCGTTATGGAACGGAGGCGGCGTTAGTGTCTTTCTCAATCACGCAAATCGGATAATTTCGCACCAATCAGCAATAAGGCTTTTCATTTTCAGACGACCTCTTTATCCGTCAACGCCTCGACGACTTCTTCCATCTTCATAAAACGCGAGCCCTTAACCAATACGGTGGCGCGTTCGGGCAAATCGTGGCTCAACACTTGAATCAACGGGTCTTTGGCGGCGAACCACAAACCGTCCGCGCCAAACGTTTCCGCCGCTTCGACGCTGTTGTCGCCGACAAAATAAGCCGCTTCGATACCTTGGTCGCGGGCGTACGCGCCGACTTCGGCGTGCATGGCGGCGGCTTCGTCCTCGCCCAGTTCGCCCATATCGCCCATCACGAAAATACGCGGCGCAGGCATACGCGCCAACACGTCAATCGCGGCTTTCATGCTATCGGGGTTCGCGTTGTACGTATCGTCAATCAGGGTTGCGCCTTTGATGCCGGATTTGACGTTCAGACGACCTTTGATGTTGCTGAAACCCTTCAAACCTTCCGCCACATCGTTCAAACTCAAACCTGCCGCCAAAGCCAGCGCGGCAGCAGCAGCAGCGTTGTGGACATTGTGGCGGCCGGGAACGGGCAGCACCACGGCGGCGCGCTCGTTGCCGCACACCAAATCAAATTCGCACGACAAAGGTTTCAACACGATATTTTCCGCATGGACATCGCCGCTATCGACGCCGAAAGTCTGTTGCTGATGACCTTGAGAGGTCGTCTGAAACACGGTGGCGTGTTCGTCTTCGCACGGAATCAAAGCCAATCCGTCTTCGCCCAAGCCTTGATAAATCTCGCTTTTCGCCTTGGCAATATCGTTCGTGCCGTCAAAACCGCAGCCGACATGGGCGCGCAAAGCATTGTTGACCAAAGCGGCATCGGGTTTGGCAATTTGCGTCAAAACCGCCAGTTCGCCGAAATGGTTCATGCCCATTTCGATCACGGCATAGCGGTGTTTTTCGTTTAATTTCAACAAAGTCAGCGGCAATCCGATATGGTTGTTGAAATTGCCCGCGGTCGCCAACACGGCATCATCGCCGAAACGGCGGCGCAATACCGCAGCCAGCATCTCCTTCACCGTCGTCTTGCCGCCCGAACCGGTAATGCCGAACACAAACGGGTTCACATTATCGCGCCACGCCTTCGCCAGCGTTTGCAACGCGGTAAGCGTGTCATCAACTTTCAACGCGCCATCCATTGCAGCGCAATCTTCGCGCGAAACCACAACCGCCACCGCACCCGCAGCCAATACGTCTTCAACAAAATCATGTGCATCAAACCGCTCGCCCACCAATGCGAAAAACACATCGCACGCGCGAATGTCGCGGCTGTCGGTTACGATGCGCGAAACGGGTTTGTTTTCAGACGACGTCGGAAGGTTGAGGGTTTGGCAGATGAAATTTAGGTCTAGTGGTTTCATGGTTTCTTTCGTTTGTTTTTTTCAAACAGGCATTTTGTTGCAAAGGCATTTTACACTTTGGCAGAAGGCAGCAACTCTTCGACGAGCACCTTTAAAGCGCGCCTTCCTTCTCGATTTCTGGTACTGGGATGAGGTGCTCGGTAACATATTATTTCCTTATTACCTTCAAAAGAAAATTTTTCCAGTTTTCCCCTATTCAAACCGTTTATGCCTTGACCCGAGCCGGACAAATCAGGAAAGCACTCCCTCCGCGCCACTACACCGCCGTCTCCGCTTACGAAAAGAATAATCTGTGGCTTTAAAATTTCAATTTGGGCACGCAACAATTTACAGGAAAGTGTTTTTATATCTTCGAACCAATCCGAATGCTTAGGATGTTTAGTTTTATAGTCCACCGCAAAAATATTAGCCCACAAGATGCCTTCATTCCCACTTCGCTTGGCAACGTTACGGACGAAATTGAAAAATGTTGCTCCTTTTGTGTTTCTTTTTAAATCTCCAGTCAAATTCCGCCAAATAAAATCTTTGCTTAACGACATCAGTTGCCTTACATTTTCGGCATGATATTCATCAAATTTCTTGCTATCGTACCAACTGCGTGTTTCTCTGCCGACAATCAGAATTTTATGTTCTGCGCTTTCATAATGCTCAGGGACAAAGCCCAAATGGATATTGGATAATTTATTGTCTTTATTATTAATTGCACGCAACAAGTTCTGATGTTCCAGTTTGTTTAAAATCTCTACATACTTATTCAGCAATACTTCCTGTAAATCATTCACTTGACGTATTCCTGTACTATTGAAACCGATTTTCCCACACTCAACTACCGATTTTTCCATACTCTTGATAATCGGAGAAACACAAGATGATGGTTTTACCGTTTTTACGGTAAGGGTGGCAGAGGCTGTAATGCCCGTCTTCCGCTTCATAGCGCATTTCCTGGGTTTGTCCGGCAAATACTTTTTGCAGGTATTCGCTCCCCTTCAAATCCGGGGAGTAGACATAGTCCGTTTTCTTGACCGCTACTTTCTCACCATTTCGATTCACGACAAAATTGTCGCTACCTTCTGCATTCTGATTGGCGGCAGGCACGACTTCGTCACTCAGGGTAAGGCGGGTGGAGTCAGCTGAAAAAGCCAGATAAACCGGTTTGTTGCCGATCTTATCCGGCACGATAATCATGGCAGCGTTGAACGAAGAATCATCTTTAGCCATCAAATCCAAGATTTCCGACGTTTTTCTGATATACGCCAAGTCAAAACGGTAATCGGCCAACGCATCGAGTTGAGCAGAATTGTCTTTGACGATGCGCTCCGACGATTGGATCAAGATATCGCGTTTTTGTTGAATAGTCAGGTAATTGCCGCCGAACAGCAACGCCGCCAAAATAGGAAATACCGCCAACAGGAGATATACGGTTTTCCTACCGCCACGGACTTCTTCTTCCTGCCCGCGCGGCAATACGGGTCAGATTCAACATGATGTTCAGCATCAACGTACCGCCCATCACAGCCAAAATCCCCAAAATACTCATCAGGAAAATTTCTGTGATGTGTTCACGGAACACCTTGAGTCCGAAGACTTGAATCAATATCAACGCGAACACCCAGTACACCAGCAGTGTCACTGCTACCATACCGATGATGTTCGTTGCCTTGACCAATTTTTTTGCATTCATCTCTTCACTCTTTTTTCAGACGACCTATTTATCCTGATTAATCAACGGATACGGATTAATCGCACCGCTTGGCAGATACACGCCGTAATGCAAATGGGCAGGCGTGGTTTTGGCGTTGCCGGTTTTGCCGACATAGCCGATGACCTGTCCTTCTTTCACGCGCTCATACAGGCGGACGCTGGCGAATTTGTTGAGGTGGGCATAATAGTGCCATGCGCCCGGCCCTTGGATGCCGATGACTTTGCCACCCAATCGGTTGCGCCCGATTTTGGTGACGATACCGGGCGTCGTACTGCGTATCGGTGTGTTTTTCTTAGCGAAAATATCCACACCTTCATGTCTGCGCCCCTGACTGCGCGCTGCGCCCCAAGTGTCGTCAAAACGTTTGCCTTTAACAGGATTGGGCAGACTTTGCGCCGCCGGCGGTTCTTTCGCCCTCAGCTCGGCAATTTCGGCATTCGGGCGCGGCAGTTGTTTGGTGGTACAGCCCGCAAATAAAATCATGGCTGCACTGATTAAAAGGGTTTTTGTCGGCATTTTCAGCATCAAATCGGTCTCCTCGTTTTTCAGACGACCTTTGAAATTTGAAATCAGGGTCGTCTGAAACAACTGTGATGGGTTTAATGGCTGACGTGCCGTAATGCGTGGGTTGTGTTGCTTTTATTTTGTGGGGGATAAACGTTTTCAGACGACCTTAAGGCTGCCGGGCCGTCTGAAAATTGATTACATTGTTGTTAAATTTATAGTGGAATCGATAAGTCGAATACGAAGTACAACAAAACCTCTCTGCCTTATGGTGACTCCACTCTGTCTGTATACACTCAAAAATTAGTCTTCAATATCGACATATCCCAAATCGATCAGTGCCTGCTCCACATTTCCCACTGCCTCATCATCATCTTTTACCATCAGTAGGAAGGCATTTTCAGCATAACCAATATCTATTAGACGAAGTCCATGGGGCTTAAGCAATGCATCGTAAGCATCTGAAACAAAGATATGGGCATTGAACATCGCAAACATATTCATCTCATCACTCTCACAAAGCTCGTCCAATTCATCTTCTTCATCCGGCACGGCAATGCCTTCTTGAGTGCAAAATGCTGCTACTGTACGATCGCACACTTCGTCATCAATTTCTGTCGTATCTATTTCAATACCCAGTTTTTGTATAGGATAAAACCGCTCTAATTCCAAATATGGATTTTTCCATTCCATATAATCCATAAATTGATGATCAGCATAATGCCATTCACCTGATTCGCTATACCAACCTAAATGCTTAAATAACCAATCACACACCAAATCCTCATTTTCAGCCGGAGGAGCTTTGGGTAAATCTTCACGGGTTAAGTAAGGGACGGCTGCAAGCAAGGCATTGAATAAAGGAGTATAACGTTGCATATTTTTACCTATTAAAAGTGAGATGGAGTAATGTGTAATTTCCTATTTGCCAATGACCTTAAGGACTCTCATCTGGAAAATATTTTTACCTGAGTTCTGCCAACGCTTTCTCTGCAACTTCAAAATCAGAAAAATGATGTTTTACGCCCTGCATATCCTGATAATTTTCGTGTCCTTTTCCGGCAATCAGGATGATGTCGCTTGAAGCAGCGCGTTCGACTGCGTAACGGATGGCGGCGGCGCGGTCGGCTTCGACGCATTCGGGCACTGAAACGGCAGGCAGGATGTCGTTGATGATGTCTTGCGGATTTTCCAAACGCGGGTTGTCGCTGGTTACGACAACTTTATCCGCGCCCTGCACGGCTGCTGCACCCATCAGCGGGCGTTTTCCGCGGTCGCGGTTACCGCCGCAGCCAAATACGCACCACAAAGCCGCGCCCTGCGGTTTGATTTCCTGCAAGGTGGAGAGTGCTTTTTCCAATGCGTCGGGTGTGTGGGCATAATCGACGACGACCAAAGGCTTGCCGCTGTTCATGATGCAGTCCATGCGGCCTGAGGCGGGACGGATTTTTGCCAGCACATCCAACACCTTATCCAGCGGATAGCCGTTGGCACAAAGCAAGGCGATGCAGGCGGCGAGGTTTTGCGCGTTGAATCGTCCGAGCAGGCGGGTACGGCAGCGGCCTTCGCCCCACGGGGTTTGGAATATGGCTTCCATGCCGTCTGAAGAAGCGGTGAAATGAACAATGCGGATGTCGGCGTGTTCGCTGAAGCCGTAGCCGTAAACGGCCAAATCGGGGCAGTCTTTTTTCAGACGACCTACGAGTTCTGCGCCATATTCGTCATCTACGTTGATGACGGCGTGTTTCAAGCCGTGCCAGTAAAACAGGCGCGACTTGATGGCGCCATAGGCTTCCATCGTGCCGTGGTAGTCGAGGTGGTCTCGGGTGAGGTTGGTAAAAATTGCGCTGCAGAATGGCACGCCGTTGACGCGCGATTGGTCAAGGCCGTGGCTGGAGACTTCCATCGCGGCAGCTGTTGCGCCTTGTTGACGGAAACGGTAGAGCAAAGTTTGGACATCTACGGGGGCAGGAGTGGTGTGCGTGGTTTCTTCCAATACGCCCCAAAAGCCGTTGCCGACCGTGCCGATAATGGCGGTTTTTTCGCCCAACAAATCGGCGGCTTGCGCCAGCCATTGTGTGATGGAGGTTTTGCCGTTGGTACCGGTTACGCCCCAGACTTTGAGGTCGTCTGAAACGTTGCCGTAAACTTGCGCCGCCAATATGCCGGCACGGTGTTTCAAATCTTTGATGCCTTGATTGGGAACTTTCCATTCAGGATTCCACGCAAAATTGCCGTCGTCGTCCCAAAAAACAAAAGCCGCGCCGTTGGCAATGGCTGCGGGGATATAACTGCGGCCGTCTGTATATTCGCCCTGACAGGCAACAAAAATATCACCTTGTTTAATTTGACGGCTGTCTGAATGCAACAAACGCCCTGCTGCGTTTGCACACAGCAGAGGCGGAATGTTGGTTTCAGCTAAAGGGGTTAACTTGCTGAACATAAAATAATCTCGTTGATACTCGGATTAAGACGGTGTTTTGACGGCTGCAACATTGGTCAGAGGCTTGGTCGGGGAAACGCCTAAGATATTCAGGCTGCCACCCATGACTTGTTTGAAGACCGGACCTGCCACTACGCCGCCGTAGTAACCGTTTGCAGTCGGCTCGTCGATGGTTACCGCCACAATCACACGCGGATTCTTAGCCGGAGCAAAACCGATGAAAGTGGCAACGTGTTTGTTATCAACGTAACGTCCGTTAACCAACTTACGCGCCGTACCGGTTTTCGCACCGACGTCGAAACCATCTACCGCACCTGCTGTACCTGTACCGCCGGGTTCGGTTACAGAAACCATCAAATCACGAACTTCACGCGCGGTCGAAGCCTTAATCACGCGTTTGCCTTTTGGCGCAACCGCCTGTTTCTCAAAGCTGACCGGCAACAATTCGCCATCATGTGTCAACATGGTATAAGCACGCGCCAATTGCAGCAGGCTCAATTGCAAGCCGTAACCGAAAGACATGGTTGCCTGTTCAATCGGCTGCCATCTGCGCCAGCTTCTCAAAAGACCGGCCGTCTCACCTGGGAAACCGGAGTGCATCCGCACGCCCACACCCAAATCATGATAAAAATCATACATTTCTTTAGGTGTGAATTTTGCAGACAGTTTGCTGGTACCGACGTTGGAAGATTTTTGCATAATGCCGCGCACATCCAAAGTAGGATACACATGGGTATCACGTACGGTAGCGGGGCCGATTTTATAAGGCATGGTGTTAAAACGATCAGCCACACCGACTTTGCCGGAATCCAATGCTTTGGCAATCGTAAACGGCTTCATTGCAGAACCCGGCTCAATCATATCGGTAACGGCTCGATTGCGGCGCTGTTCGCTATCGGCGCTGCCCGGTTGGTTCGGATCGTAGGCAGGGCTGTTAACCAAAGCCAAGATTTCGCCGGTTTGCGCATCCAATACCACAACCGTACCTGCTTTGGCTTTGTGATAAGCCACTGCCTTATTCAGCTCATCATAGGCAAGTGTTTGAATACGTTGATCCAAAGACAAAACCATGTCCTGCCCGTTTTTCGGATCGCTGTTGCGCGGAGAATCCAAACTATCGACGATATTGCCTTTATTGTCGCGCAAAACCACTTTCGCGCCGTCCGCACCATGCAGACTGTCTTCACGCGACAATTCCAAGCCTTCCTGTCCTTTGCCGTCGATATTGGTGAAACCGATAACATGTGCGAACAGGTTACCCATCGGATAATGGCGTTTCAGTTCTTTTTGGAATGCCAAACCTTTAATGCCCAAAGCTTTAATTTCTTCCGCTTTTTCCTGGCTGAGTTGACGCTTCAGATAAATAAAATCTTTATCTTTTTTCGCCAATTTTTCCTGCAATGCCTCAACAGGCAGCTCAACAATAGCCGCCAACTTAGCCATCTGTTCGGCAGTCGGCATTTCTTCCATACCGGAAGGCATGGCATACAAGGATTCAGTCGGTGCACTCAACGCCAAAGTCGCGCCGTTACGGTCCGTAATCATGCCGCGCGACGCAGGTAAAGCCAGGGTACGGACAAAACGCTGATCACCCTGATTTTTCAAAAATTCATGCTGCGTGGTTTGCAAATAGATGCCGCGAGCCAGTAGTCCGACAAACGCAGCCGCAATCAGCCACAACACCAAAGAAATCCGCCCATCACTGGTGATGGGTTTTTTAGCTTTGGCTGCCTTGGGCAGCATGCTTGGTTTATATTCGTTTTTAATCAACATCTTAACATCTCAATTCATGATCACCCGAACCGTGTCTTTATCCGACGGCACCAGTTTGCAGTGCCGGATAAGCCGGCTATATTATTTTTTTCGTTCCACCATCACGGTATTATCCGCGCCGGGCGGTTTGAGGCGTTGCTTCTCAGCCGCCACCTTAATCAGCTTGTGGTTCGCCAGCCGCGCCTGATCCAATTTCAAGCGTGCATAGTCCTGATCAAGCTTGATTTCCTGCTTTTGCGCTTTATCCAAAGCGATGAAGTGCAAACGCGATTGGTCTTGCACAGTGACCACCGCAAAAGCAGATACCGATACCAAGACCAACAAAAGGATATTTAATTTATTCATTATTTTCAGACGACCTCAATCTGTTTGTTCCGAGGACACCTGCCCCACATAATGCTTATTCTGCAATCTCACCGCCCGTCCGCTCTGCAACGCGTAAAACTGCGCTGCGCGCCCGCGGATTGGAGGCGGTTTCCTCAACACCCGGCTTTATCGCCTTTCCCACTGCCTTTAACGGCGGCAGAGGCAAATCCGCTTCTTTTACTACCGCCCAACGCGGCAAAGGAGGATGTTGCGAATACTTTTTGACAAACTGTTTTACGATGCGGTCTTCAAGCGAATGGAACGCGATAACCGCCAAACGCCCGCCTTGCTTCAGACGACCCATCACTTGCGGCAGAACCGCCTCTACCTCTTCGAGCTCGCGGTTAATAAAGATGCGAACTGCCTGGAAGGTCCGCGTCGCAGGGTCTTGCCCCCGCTCACGAGTACGGACGTTTTGTGCCACGAGCTGCGCCAGCTTGCGGGTTGTATCGATCGGACTTTCTGTCCGTTGCGCAACAATGGCGCGCGCAATCTGGCGACTAAACCGCTCTTCACCATAATTCTTGATAACCTCGTGCAAATCCTGTTCTGATGCTGTTGCAATCCATTCTGCAGCAGACATTCCCCGCGTCGGATCCATGCGCATATCCAAAGGTGCATCAAAACGGAAACTGAAACCCCGTGCGCCGTCATCTACCTGCGGGGACGAAATCCCCAAATCAAACAACGCACCATCTATTTCTTCAATACCCAGCTTATCCAGGGTCGTCTGAAAACTGGAAAAACCGTCATGGACTACCGTAACGCGCCCATCCTGCTCGGCCAGCTTTTGCGCCGCCTCAATCGCTTGCGGGTCTTTATCGAACACAATCAGACGACCTTGACTTCCCAGACGGGACAAAATCAATCGGGAGTGCCCTCCCCTGCCGAACGTCCCATCTACATAAATACCGTCTTCACGAATCGCCAGAGCATCAACCGCCTCGTTTAACAAAACGGTGATATGTTGATATTCAGCATTACTCACAATTGCAAATCCGTCTGACTTAATTGGAACGCCAACTCTTCAGGATCGTCATCCAAAGCCTGAGTCATTTCAGCTTCCCATTGATCACGGCCCCACAATTCCAAACGGTTGGCGCGACCGACCAAGGTAACGTCTTTTTCGAAATCCACCCGTTTGCGCAGATTGGCAGGAATCAGTACGCGACCGGCGCTATCCCATTCCAGTGTATCCGCATTGTGCAGCAGCAGATTTTGATAACGCTGCAACATCGGATTTCCTGCCGTTTTCAAGTGCAAAAGCTGCTCGGCAACCTTTGCCCATTCAGCCTCCGGATACATCAGCAATTTTTGACGGGAATCCAAAGTAACCACAATCGACGGCGTATAATGGCGCAGCAAAATATCGCGGAACTTGGCAGGAATTGCCAACCGCCCTTTGCTGTCAATACTCAATTCGTGAGCGCCACCAAACACAATTTCGTCCTAATCGGTTTAAATCGGAATTTTTTGGGCAATGCAGACACTTTTACCCACATCGCCCCACTAGCCCACACTATAAAAAATTTTAACGCCTCGGTCAAATCGCCTTACTCTAAAATCCCAGTACATATGCAACAACAAAATCATTAAAAAACAGTATTTTAACCGAACAAGTAAACAAGCCTAACCACCCATTTTACCCGATTTGGTTTTTAAAAACACAATATGTAGTATTAAAAATATTATTTAGACACAACATATGGTATAAAAAAATGAAAAAACGCCCCTTTTCCGTTCACGTTATAATAGACAAATAAATTCATAAATTTTACATTATCTAACAATTATGAAGGCACACCTCCCCCTCCCCTCCCCTGCCGCGCAAGCCTCAAGTTCCAAACTATTCGAAATAATCAAACAGGAAATAAAAGCCCAAAATAACTGGATTCCTTTCTCACGATTTATGGAGCTTACACTCTACACACCCGAATACGGCTACTACACCGGAGGCAGCCACAAAATCGGCACAGACGGCGATTTTATCACCGCCCCCACCCTCACCCCATTATTCGGACAAACCCTCGCTCGACAACTTGCCGAACTACTCCCCCAAACCGCCGGCAACATCTACGAATTCGGCGCAGGCACAGGACATCTCGCCGCCACCTTATTGAAAAGCCTTTCAGACGACCTCAAGCATTACTACATCATCGAACTCTCCCCCGAACTTGCCGAACGCCAACACCAATTCATCGCCGAACACACCACTCCACAACTGGCACAAAAAGTCATACACCTGACCGAACTGCCCGAATCCTTCGACGGCATCATCATCGGCAACGAAGTCCTCGATGCCATGCCTGTCGAAATCATCCGCCGCACTCAATACACCTTCCAACACATCGGTGTCTCCATTAACTCCGACGGACAGCTTGAACATAGCCCGCAACTCTTAAACCAACCCGACCTCCTCCGTTTAGCCGCCACCTACTTTCCAGAAACCGCCCCCCCCTACACCAGCGAGCTACACCCCGCCCAATACGCGTTTATTCTCACCCTCGCGCAGAAAATCACACGCGGCGGCATGATATTTATCGACTACGGTTTTGACGCCGCCCAGTATTACCACCCACAACGCGACGAAGGCACACTCATCGCCCACTACCGCCACCACACCATTCACGACCCGTTTTTCCATATCGGTCTGACCGACCTGACCGCACATGTCAACTTTACCGACATTGCCCAAGCAGGCATCGACGGCGGACTAGACCTCATCGGCTACCTGCCCCAATCTCATTTCCTGTTCAACCTTGGTATTACCGAACTGCTGGCACAAACCGCTCCCGCAGGCACAGCAGACTACCTCCGCGTCAGTACCGCCGTACAAAAATTGACCGACCAACACGAAATGGGCGAACTCTTCAAAGTCATCGCCTTTGGCAAAAACATCGACATCGACTGGACAGGTTTCCGCTTCGGCGACATCTGCCACAAACTTTGAAATCCCCCACCTCAAACCACCCTCCAAACACACAGGTCGTCTGAAACAGAGTTTCAGACGACCTCATCCACGTTTTATTCCATTAAAAAACAAAAACAAAACACAAAGTACAAAATAAAACTTGCCAAAAACTCAAAACAACATATAATAGCGACTTCACGAAACGGCGAATTAGCTCAGTCGGTTAGAGCAGAGGAATCATAATCCTTGTGTCCGGGGTTCGAGTCCCTGATTCGCCACCAAATTTCGGGGGTATAGCTCAGTTGGTAGAGCGCTTGCATGGCATGCAAGAGGTCAGCGGTTCGATCCCGCTTACCTCCACCAGATAAAAAAGACCTTGTTTTAAACAAGGTCTTTTTTTGTATTTATTGACTCTATCATAGATTAACAACACGACACATATTCCACGTAATCAATTTTCTAAGCACCGAATAAAAAAACTAATCGCTCTCAAACCATCCTCTCTGTTCACAACCCCATCACTTTCCTTCTATTGTTAAGAGGCTGCCATGATGCAATTATCTTGATAGCCTCTTATATCGTACTTTTAATTTGTCCTGTTTTACATGAAGTTATGGACACGTTCTAAAGACATTACTTGACCTTCATAGATACGGACTCAAGGTTTGGCGCAAAATTTCCATATCCGTAATCTTCGTAATGTTTGCCTCACCCAGACGATTCAATCCGATAAAGCGCATAACGCCGCCACTCACTTTTTTATCATGACTCATGTGCTCTATCCATTTTTCAAATTCAAACTTCGGCGGTGCTGATGGTAATTTTGCGGCCTCAAACAATGCTGCAATACGAAGCGTATCTGCCTCATGAATTTTACCCAGTTTCTCGGATAACCGTCCTGCCAATACGCATCCCGCGGCTACTGCTTCTCCATGCAGCCACACGCCATAACCCATTTCTGCCTCAATGGCATGCCCAAAAGTATGCCCCAGATTCAACCATGCACGAATCCCCTGTTCTGTCTCATCTTGAGCCACAATCTCAGCTTTCATTTTGCAACAATGGTACACAGCCTGCGCAAGTTTCTCCTGGTCCTGCATCATTAAATCGGCCATGTTCTGCTCTAACCACTCAAAAAACTCAATATCGCCAAGCGCACCGTACTTAATGACCTCTGCCATACCGGCAGATAATTCACGCTGCGGAAGCGTTTTAAGCGTAGATAAGTCCGCCAGTACAGCCTTAGGTTGATAAAACGCGCCTATCATGTTTTTCCCAAGTGGATGGTTGATTGCCGTCTTACCGCCAACCGAGGAATCGACCTGACTTAACAATGTAGTCGGCACTTGAATAAATGGGGCGCCACGCTGATAAGTTGCCGCCGCAAAACCAACCATATCGCCAATGACCCCTCCCCCCAATGCAATCAAGGTCGTTTTGCGCTCTGCCCTATTTTGCATTAAACCGTCAAAAATAAGATTAAGCGTTTGCCAATTTTTATATTCTTCCCCATCAGGCAAAATAATACTGAAACTGGGAATATCTAATCTATCCAAGGTCGTCTGAAAAGATTCTAGATATAAGGGCGCAATCGTCTCATTCGTAACAATGGCCACCTTATTACTTAAATATGGCTTTAATAAAACATCAGCTTGTTCAATAAGATGATTCCCGATAAAAATAGGATACTGATGGGAGGGAGTTTGGACGGTCAGGGTACGCATTTTGATTCCTTGTTAATCTTTAGTTGCCAGCTCTCATTTAGGGTCGTCTAAAAACCTATATCGTTACTCACCGATAACAAATCTATTATCGACTTAACGCCTCAAACAACCGTTTCACCGTTTTTGCACAGCTGTCGGACTCGATCACAATGTGCGCAGTATTTCGATATAAAGGATCACGGGCATTATAGAGTTCCTGCAATTTAGCAAGCGGGTTCTCTACCTGCAACAAAGGGCGGCTATTATCATAACGGGTCCGTTCTAACAAAACTTCAGGCGTGGCATGAAGATACACGACCGTACCATTTCGTCGCATATTTTGCCTGTTTTCCTCACGCAAAACCGACCCTCCTCCTGTTGATAAAATAATATCCTTCATCGCAGTCAGTTTCTTGAGCATAGCAGTCTCTCGATTGCGAAACCCTTGCTCACCCTCCATCTCAAAGATGAGCGGGATAGACACACCTGATGCCGTACAAATTTCATGATCGCTATCATAAAACGGGCGATCCAACATTTGGGCAATATATCGACCCAAAGTGGTTTTACCGGCACCCATTAAGCCAATTAATATTAAATTACCGTTGATTTTTTCCATAAAAAGCATTTTATACGATACTCAGCATTATTTGTGCTACCCATCAAAACTCATGCCTACCAGCACCACACATCAATTTGTAACCCATTGACCTTAATCGTTTTTTATTTCAAATTCCTAAAATTCTTTGACTGTTATATTAGACGTACAAATCCCGATTCCCAAATCGAATAAATAAAAAAACGGACAGATATCAAAAAGATATCTGCCCGTTTTTAACTCATTTACTTAATAACGCAAATTACTACCCACGCCATCCATGATGCGAGGCGTTATGAAAATCAACAATTCGCGTCGTTCTTCTTTCTTAGCTCGTGATTTAAACAAGTTTCCTACTACAGGAATATCGCCAAGCAATGGAACTTTATTGATAGTATCGCTATTGTCTTCTTCATAGATACCACCAACAATCAAAGTACCACCATCTTCAACCATAGCCTGAGTATTCAAGTTCTTAGTCTGAATACACTTGGTTATCAAAGAATCTACAGTACAGTCGACCGGAGTATCTTTAGTTATCTTAACGGTCATAATGATTTGACCATCCGGAGTTACATTAGGGGTAACTGTCAGACCCAAAACCGCTTTTTTGAATGAAACCGAAGTCGCACCACTTGAAGAAGCTTCTTGGTAAGGAATTTCGGTACCAGATTCAATCGTAGCTTCTCGACGATCCTGAGTCAGAACGCGCGGATTAGAAATGGTTTTGCTCTTACCAGTTGCTTCAGAAGCAGAGATTTCCAAACCTAATGCACCAGATGACAAGGCTCGTACCAAAGCAATACTGTTCGTTGCTGCTGTAGCAGGCAAGCTTACGTTAGGCTGCAAAGACCAAGTTGGATAAGCAGACTCTCCGCGGAATACTGAGGCGTTAGTATTGTGGTTATTCTGAGCAGCTGACCAATCATTGCCCCAAGAGTTTCTTCCTCTTGCACCAGCAGCACCAAACTTAACGCCCAAATCGCGTGAGAATCCATCTTTTGCTTCTACGATACGCGCTTCAACCATAACTTGACGTGTAGGAACATCCAACTCATCAATCAATTTACGGAATTTCTCGATGACATTTCGATTATCCGTAACAATCAAGGTATTCGTTGCGGGGTCAATCAAAGCACTGCCTCGGCCACTCAACAAGGTATTGCGACCATTGGAATTGCTACTTCCATTATCTTCCAAACGAAGGATTTTGCGGAACTCCTCCACATTTTTATATTTCAATTGGAAGGTTTGCGAATACAAAGGACCAAGCTCTGCAATTTCTTTTTCTGCTTGCAAGAAGGCCTTATCCTTCGCCAACAATTCATCACGTGGAGCAATATTGATGATATTACCTTGACGACGCATATCCAAATTACGGGCTTGCATTACCAAGTCCAATGCCTGATCCCAAGGCACATCCTTGAGGGATAAAGTCATCTTACCATTTACCGTATCGCTAGCCACAATATTGACGCCGGACTCTTTTGCAAGAATCTGCAAAATAGTACGAACTTCAACATCTTGGAAATCTAGAGAAATTTTACGACCATTGAAAGATTTATTTGCATTACCACCATTCAAACCACGTGACTCCGTATCAGCGGCTTTAGGTAAAATTTCAAAAGTAAAATGCCCTGCTGCCGGCTTAGTACGAACTTCCCAGTTTGAACTATTTCGAATGATCAGCTGAGTATCATTACCGATTCGTTTTAAAGTTATATTTTTTACAGGTGTATTGAAATCGCCCACATCCAAACTACGTTGTGCTTGTGTTGGCAACGGATAGTTTTTCAATGTAATGATGACACGATCACGCTGTTGTTTAATATCAGGCTGTCCAGTAAAAGCCGGAACGCTTAATTCAACAACACCTGAATTGCGCGAGCCTTTACGGAAGTCGATATTAGCGGAATTAGCGACTTGCTTTGCTTTTTCTGACGGAACAGAATCCTGCATAGAAGGTTTATTATTTGATACAGACATTGCAGAATTTCGGTCAGCTGACTCGCTAACAAAAACCCAAACTTCATTACCATGAATTTCAGTATTATATTGGGCAGTTTTATTCAAACCCAACACGATCCGGGAACGGTCATTATTTTGTGCCGCCGTAATCTGATTTAATAACGGATCGGCATACTCCAATACTGATTGAGGCAATCGGATAGTAGTGTTAGCAAAATCAAGTGCAATTCTAGCTGGAGCCGAAGTAACAAAACCGCTCGGACTGGTTACATCACGATCAAAACGGATTTTGATAATTTTTTGACTATCAGGAAGAGTAGATACATTGATATCAGTAATATTACCTGCAAAAGCAGTTTGCACAGCCATGGCTACGCCAATACTGGCAAAAAATTTTGTCATGTGCTTAGTTTTCATAAAGTGAGACCCCTTAATTAATTTGGAATTGCGGCAGATTCGCTTCGAGATTCAGCTGTCGAAGCACCACTTGAACCTTCATCTGACTGTGTACTTAACGGCAATTCAGCCTTTCGATATATCCAGTTACCAGAACTGTCTTCTATTAATTCAGTCAAAGTAATTTTATCCTCAGTAATCGTTTGGATTTTACCGTAATTCTGACCGATATAGTTGCCCGGCATAACGGTATAAACATGTCCATTTACATCGATAAAGCCAGATGTCTTATTATTACCACGCAGAATACCGACATAACGCATATTTTCCAAACTAAATGCTTCCAATGTCTCTTTCTGACGATTCAAATTAGGAGCATTATTCCCCTTGGGTGCATTTTCCAAACGTCGATAGTCAAACGCATTCAACCCATTATATGCTGGAGGAGTATATGCAACTGGCGGAGTAATCGTCGGTGCTTGAAATGGAGTAACCTTAACTTTAGCTTCATCTTGCGTCTGTTTTATCCACATATTTAAATCATCATGAGTGGGGGAACATGCTGCTAAAGACAAAACACCTACGAGTAAGATAGTATTTTTCATGATTTCCCTAATAACTTTTATTTATTGTCAACTTCAGCACCATTCTGCGCATCACTTCCGTTAGCCTGTGCCTCCTTCTGTTTGGCTGCAAGCTCGGCAGCAACTTCTTCTGCAGGACGAGCCTTATAAGTTGTTGCAGTGGCACTCAGTGTCAAAATATCACTTTTGCCCTCTTTACCACTTTTTCCGTCTGCTGCTTGGGAGAGCTTCAGAGATTCCAAAGTAATGATTCGCGATAAACCTCCGACATCACGAGCAAACTGGCTAATCTGATTATGCTTACCCGTAATGGAAATTTCATAGGGTAACTTTTGAATTGGACCATCATTAACCGGAGCTTGAGGGACAACACTATCCAACCGCAAACCATTAGCGGATCCAGCCTGATGCAATTCTTGGATTAAATTAGGAATTTCGGCATCTGTCGGCAGTTGTTTCAACAAAACATCAAAAGCTGAACGGATAGACGCCAACTCCTCCTGAAGGTTATGCAAATTAACAGCCTCAATACTTTTTTTCGTATATGTTTCCTTTAGTTCGGCTTCTTTAGCTTCCTGCGTAGAAAGTGTTTCGAGTTGCTCTTTGAAAATACCAACATATCCTATTGCCAAGACCCCCGCTATTGCCAACCCTGCGATAAATAACTTAGCAGGCATATTTAACAAATAGAGGTTTTGGATATCAATATTTTTTGCTTTACTTACAGACATTTATTTTACCTCTTGCTTCTGTTCGCCAGTTTCAGTCGTGTTCGCGGCTGGATTTTGTACGGGTACTGATGGATGACCTGAATTATTCAACAAAACCTTCAGAGTAAATTCTTGATAATTATCAATTTTCTTAATACTCAGAAGTTCTGGCTGAGCAAAAACCCCAGTGCTTGGCAAAGAACGCATAAACATTGCGATCTTATTATCACTACTTGCTCGACCCGTAATTTTGTAAGATGTCGAACTTTCTGCTTCCAACGCTGTCAGATAAGAGTTATCGGGAGTGACTACATTTAAGCTGTCGATAATATAGGCAGCCTGTGAACGTTTTTCCTGTAACTCTTCTACTTTTTGTTTTTTTGATAGGAAATTTTCTTTTTCTTGCTGCAGTTTTAGAATTTCTCCCAAAGCTTTATCCAGCTTTTCAATTTCCTTCCCTAGAAGGGCATTACGGTCTTCCTGTCTGCTGATTGCATTATTAATTGTCAAATATGTCAACACAAGCAGACCTGCACCTATCAATAACGCCGAAAGCATTAATACTTTAAATTGTTGCTTTTTGCGCTGTTTGATTTCTTCCCTATAAGGAAGAAGGTTAATTTTAACAAATTCAATCATATTACAGTCCCCTTAATGCTAATCCGAATGCTAATGTTAAAGACGGCGCATCAATTTGCAGCTGTGGCAAATCAATTTTATTGTTTCGTTCAGCATATAAAACCGGGTGAATACACTGTGTCGCAGTATTGGTTTGAGAAAAAATACTTTCTGCCAATCCAGCCTGTTGCGATGTAAACCCAGTTAATAAAATATGTTTAATGTTTGAGAAGGTCTCTGTCGTCTGCGTAGTGTAGTAAAACTGCAATACACGTTGGATTTCTTGCGCTACCTGAACGTTAAAGCGATCTGCGACTTGGGTCTGATAATCAGATGGTTTGCTGGATGAAGCTATCATCTGCGCCGCTTTTTCTTCTGTCACTTGATAAGTACGCTGAATCAGTTGATTCAGTTGCTCTGTGCTGACAGGGGTCTCTTGTTTATACAAAATCTGTCCGTTTTGCATCACCAATGCGTACATTTGGGTAGCATGAATGCCAAATACGGCAACTTTTTCATTAGTCAATTCAGGTGCATGATTATTAATCCAAAAAGCATAGGCATTTCTCTGAGCCAAAAGATCCAAATCTAAGGCAGACAGATCAAGTCCTGCATTTTCAAACATTTCAATAACAGGCTCAATATCGTCTTTTCTAGCTGCTACGGTTGTAATCTGCTGCCCCGCCGGGGAAACGGATACGCCGGTCACCTGATAGTCATAACTCATTTCATCAATAGGACCGATTGCTGAAATTTCAGATTCAGCGAACTCGTCCAAATCAAGTTCGGTATCGCGAGGGTTGTAAGTTATGTTCTCTATTGTTGCCAAGCTTTGTGGTACAGCTGCAACAAAGTTCTTACAAGAACTGCGCAATTGCGTATAAGTATGTTGCAAATAGGTGACAAGTTGGTCGTAATCTTGGATTTTGTTACCTTTTACAATATTTTTAGGTAATTTGGTAATAACGTATTTTTCTAGCTGAATTTGGTTTAAACTACGGCCTGTCAGCTGAACCATCTTAATGGCATGCTGGCTGATGTCGATGCCGATAGCGGCTCGGTTGCTTAACCCTCCGGAAGCTTTACTTGCCTTGCTGGTTTTGCTTTTAGGGCTTTTTGATAAGCTAATCATATAATTTCCCTGTATTGTTAGGAGTGAGTAACTGTTTCGATATCCGTAAAGGATTTCTTTTTCTTTGCACAGTAAATACTGTGTTTCACAGAAATCGGTTTCTATTTTACTTTATTTAATGCCAGTGATGGCAAAAATTATTACTTAGTCATGATTAAAAAGATTATAACGACCTGTCTTGGTTTGATATTAGGATTGGCACTCTTCGGTGTCGGCTTGCTCGCTATTGCGATTTTGGTCACATACCCCAAGTTGCCTGCTCTTGATTCTTTACAACACTACCAACCCAAAATGCCCCTCACAGTATATTCTGCCGACGGTCAGATTATTGGGGTTTACGGTGAACAGCGCCGGGAGTTTACAAAAATTGGAGATTTTCCAAAGGTTTTGAAAGACGCTGTTATTGCCGCAGAAGATAAACGTTTCTATGAGCACTGGGGCGTAGACGTAGTAGGCATTGCCCGTGCCGCTATCGGCAACGTAGTCGCCGGCGGTTTGCAATCAGGTGCCAGTACCATTACTCAACAGGTAGCAAAGAACTTCTACTTGAGTAACGAGCGTACATTTACCCGCAAATTCAATGAAGCCCTATTGGCCTATAAAATCGAACAGACGCTTAGTAAGGATCAGATTTTAGAACTGTATTTCAACCAAATCTATTTGGGTCAACGGGCGTACGGTTTTGCCTCTGCCGCTCAAATCTATTTCAACAAAAACGTGAAAGATTTGACTTTGGCTGAAGCATCCATGCTGGCAGGCCTACCTAAAGCACCTTCAGCGTATAACCCCATCGTTAACCCCGAGCGTGCCAAACAGCGCCAAGCCTACATCCTGCGAAACATGCAGGAAGAAAATATGATTACTGCACAACAACGCGATCAAGCTTTGAAAGAAGAGCTGCATTATGAACGTTTTGTGCAAAACATCGACCAAAACGCTCTGTATGTTGCTGAAATGGCACGCCAAGAGTTGTATGAAAAATATGGCGAGGACGCATACACCCAAGGCTTTAAGGTCTACACAACCGTCAATACCGCCAACCAACGTGTTGCTACTGAAGCCCTTAGAAAAGCGTTGCGTAATTTCGACAGAGGCAGCAGTTATCGTGGCGCAGAGAACTACATCGACCTCAGCAAAACTGATGACGTAGAAGAAACTATCAGCCAATATCTTTCTACTTTATATACGGTTGACAAAATGGTCCCTGCCGTTGTTTTGGAAGCCTCTAAAAAAGGAGTTCTGATTCAACTGCCTAGCGGAAAAAGATTCAATCTGAACAGCTACGCACTCGGTTTTGCAGCCCGTGCAGTCAACAACGAAAAAATGGGAGAAGACCGTATTCGTCGCGGTTCCGTCATCCGTGTCAAAGGCGGCGGCAACAATTGGTCTGTCGTTCAAGAACCTCTACTACAAGGCGCTCTGGTCTCATTAGATGCGAAAACAGGTGCCGTGCGTGCATTGGTCGGCGGTTATGACTTCCACAGCAAGACATTTAACCGAGCCACTCAAGCCATGCGCCAACCAGGTTCTACCTTTAAGCCTTTCGTATACTCTGCGGCACTCGCCAAAGGCATGACAGCATCCACCATGATTAATGACGCACCACTCTCCCTGCCGGGTAAAGGTGCCAATGGTTCTGCTTGGAATCCTAAAAACTCAGACGGCCGTTATGCAGGCTATATCACCCTGCGCCAAGCATTGACCGCCTCTAAAAACATGGTTTCCATCCGAATCTTGATGTCCATCGGTATCGGATACGCGCAACAATACATCCAACGTTTCGGCTTCAAACCGTCCGAAATCCCTGCCAGCCTGTCTATGGCGCTTGGTACCGGTGAAACAACACCATTGCGTGTCGCTGAAGCATATAGCGTCTTTGCCAATGGCGGTTACAAAATTTCCGCATACGTCATCGACAAGATTTATGACAGCGAAGGTCGTCTGAAAGCACAAATGCAACCTCTTGTTGCAGGTGAAAACGCTCCTCAAGCCATCGACCCGCGTAACGCATACATCATGTACAAAATCATGCAAGACGTTGTCCGTGTCGGTACTGCGCGAGGTGCCTCCGCACTTGGCCGTTCCGATATCGCCGGTAAAACCGGTACGACGAACGACAATAAAGATGCATGGTTCGTCGGCTTCAACCCAAGTATTGTCACTGCCGTATACATCGGCTTTGACAAACCGCGCAGCATGGGCCGCGCAGGTTACGGCGGCACGATTGCCGTTCCAGTCTGGGTCGATTACATGCGCTTCGCGCTCAAAGGCGTAGAAAACAAAGGCATGAAAGCACCGGCAGGTATCGTAAACAGCGGCGGCGAATACTATATGAAAGAACGTATGACCACCAGCTCCGATATCACTCTGGACAATAGCGGTACCGTTCCACGCCCTGCACAACAACCTTCCCGACAACAACGCCCGGCCAATGCTAACACTGCCGCAACGCCTGATAGCGATCGGGATGGCGGAGACCGCGGTCGCGGTGATTTGCAAGAAACGCCGGTACAGCCAAGCAATGTTAACAATCGACAATTAGACTCGCTGTTCTAATTACACCGGTCAAAAGGTCGTCTGAAACCCGAATCAGGAATTTCAGACGACCTTTTTATATGTAGCAGCACAATCTCAATTCATTGCCATGTGAACAAGATAGAAAAATTCACTTTAAACCGATACAGCATTGCCTCATCCGAGCCTAAAGCGGAGAGTTTCCCAAAATGCTAAAAAAAACCAGTTTCATGTCATCTGCACTGCTCATCAAACTTATCCCCTACCCCTTGATTTCAAATTACCTCGCCACACTAGATTCTGCCCCTTCCACTCACCCCATCAATCAAACGAATTGTATAGTGGACTAACTTTAAACCAGTACGGCGTTGCCTCGCCTCGCCTTGCCGTACTATCTGTACTGTCTGCGGCTTCGTCGCCTTGTCCTGATTTAAAGTTAATCCACTATAAAAACAACAAGGTCGTCTGAAACATGATCCAACATTTTCAGACGACCTTTTTGGGTTTATCTATTTCAAAGCAACATACACGGCAGTAAGACGATTTTGTTCCCTCACCCTGCAAGACAATAAACGGATTTGCGTCCCGTCAATGCAGACCATACTACGACCGATTACAATGACTCGGAATTTTCCGGATTTCCGATATTCAAGTTGTCCATTTCTTCTTGATGCGTAGCAAACCATCCGCCGACGACTTGGTTGACTTCTTCTATGCCTTGCTTTTTAAGGCTGGAAAATAGTTGTACGCTGATGCGTTGACGGGTCATATAGGGCTTGAGAGATTTTTTGACTGCGCCTAAAGTTTTGATTTGCTCGTTTTTCGACAGCTTGTCGGCTTTCGACAACAAAATATGCACAGGGCGGCCGGTGATATGGAAAAAGTCCAGCATCCGCAAATCTAGCTCTTTCAATGGGTGGCGCGCATCCATAATCAACACCAAGCCGATGAGCTGGCGTCGTTGTTGGAGATAGTCGCCCAAGAGTTTGACCCAATGCGTACGGATGGCTTCGGGAACTTGCGCATAACCGTAACCCGGCAAATCGACCATGAAGCTGCCATTGCTCAATTCGAAGAAATTGATGTGTTGGGTTCGACCTGGCGTTTTGGAGACGTAAGCGAGCCGGACATGATTGGTCAGGGTATTAATCGCGCTGGATTTGCCTGCGTTGCTTCGTCCGACAAATGCGATTTCTGCGGGCGTGTCGGGCAG
This sequence comes from Neisseria sp. Marseille-Q2251, assembly GCF_940793045.1. NCBI lineage: Bacteria > Pseudomonadati > Pseudomonadota > Betaproteobacteria > Neisseriales > Neisseriaceae > Neisseria > Neisseria sp. Marseille-Q2251. Next base: position 29,883 of record NZ_CALNWV010000008.1, on the reverse strand, counting down.
GTCTTTGAGATGGTTGACGGTGGTGAAGAATTTGGCGTTCTGAAAGAGGTTCATCCGTATTTCCTTGTTTCCTAGGATGGAGTGGCAGAATTTGCCGTGTCCATGTTGCGAAACATGGTAGTAATTTAATGTAAATCTAGTATAGAATAGCACGTTTATAGAATTATCGGTTTTTATCGGGTAAAATTTATCCGGCGTTTTGAGTATAAAAAAGGCATTGTCGCGGTATGCAATGCTGTAATCAGGAGCACTCCATGAAACGATTGACTTTAGCGGCCTTGGTTTTGGCTGCCGGCGCGGCTGTCGCTGCCCCGAAAGCGGATATTGCAAAAGGCAAAGAAGTGGCTACTACCATTTGTGCGGCATGTCATGCGGCGGACGGCAACAGCGGCATCGCCATGTATCCCAAGCTCGCCGCGCAACACAGTGCCTATATCTACCGTCAAACCTTGGATATTAAAGAAGGCAAACGTACAAACGGTTCCGCCGCTGTGATGAAACCTATGGTGATGAACCTGTCCGAGCAAGACATCCTGAATGTATCTGCATTCTATGCCAAACAACAGGCCAAATCCGGCGAGGCTAACCCGAAACAAAATGATCCTGTTTTGGGCGGCAAAATCTACCGAGGCGGTTTGGTGGATAAAAAAGTTCCTGCCTGTATGTCCTGCCACGGCCCCAGCGGCGCGGGCATTCCGGGCGGCGGTACCGAAATCGGCGCATATCCGCGCTTAGGCGGCCAACATATGTCTTATGTGGTCGATCAAATGAAGGCTTATAAATCCGGACAACGCAAAAACGCGATTATGGAAGATATTGCCAAACGCCTGACCGAAGAAGAGTTGAATGCGGTTTCCAACTTCATCCAAGGTCTGCATTGATTCCTATCAATCCGTCTGTTTGCGGATGATGTGAATATCAAGGTCGTCTGAAAACGCTTGCCCTTGGGCGGTTGTTTTCAGACGACCTTGTGCGATGGTATGCCGCCGCTTTTGAGGCAATAAGTATTTTCAAATGGCAGCCTTTGGCTTTTTGCCCCATCATGTCTATTTTTCGTGCCGTTCGATAATCGGGTCTCTTCCGAATCCCGACCATCCCCGTATTCTTTATCAAATCAAACCGCTATGAGCAAATCCCCTTCATCCGTCCCTCTTATCCACAAACCTTGGTTCGCTTTTTTAAGCTCCATGCGTTTTGCCGTTGCCTTGCTCAGCCTTTTGGGCGTCGCTTCGGTTATCGGGACGGTGTTGCAGCAAAACCAGCCGCAGGTCAATTATGTCGTGAAATTCGGCCCGTTTTGGGCGCAGATTTTCAACTTTTTAGGCTTGTACGATGTTTATGCATCGGCTTGGTTTGTGGTCATCATGATGTTTTTGGTGATATCGACCAGCTTGTGCCTGATTCGCAATGTTCCGCCTTTTCTCCGTGAAATCAAATCATTCCGTGAAAACGCTAAAGAAAAATCATTGGCGGCGATGCGCCATTCGACTGTGTTGGAAGGCAAGATGTCGTCTGAAATTGCCCGGCGTTATCTCGAAGTACAAGGCTTCAGCTGCAAAACCGTAACGCGCGAAGACGGATCGGTCTTGGTTGCCGCCAAAAAAGGGGCGATGAACAAGTGGGGCTATATTTTTGCCCATACCGCGCTGATTGTGATTTGCTTGGGCGGCTTGATAGACAGCAACCTTCTGCTGAAAATCGGCATGCTAACCGGACGCGTCGTACCGGACAATCATTCCGTCTATGCCAAAGACTTCAAACCTGAAAGCATTTTGGGTACGTCAAACCTATCGTTCCGCGGCAATGTAAACATTACCGAAGGGCAAAGCGCGGACGTGGTCTTCCTCAATGCCGACAACGGGATGCTGGTTCAGGATTTGCCGTTTGAAGTGAAGCTGAAGAAATTCCACATCGACTTTTACAATACCGGGATGCCGCGTGATTTCGCCAGCAATTTGGAAATTACCGACAAGGAAAGCGGCAAAAAATCCGAACACACCATCCGCGTCAACCATCCGCTGACGCTGCACGGCATCACCATCTATCAAGCGAGCTTTGCCGACGGCGGCTCCGATTTGAAGTTCAAAGCCTGGAATTTGGGCAACCCAAGCCGCGAGCCGGTTACGCTCAGGGCGACATCTATGCGCGATTTCCCGCTCGACATCGGCAATACGTCCTACAAACTGGAGTTTGACCAATTCACGTCCATGAACGTGGAAGACACGAGCAAGTCGTCTGAAAAAGAGCAAACCCTGCAATCAGCGATTAACGACGTGCGCGCCGTGTCCCAAGAGAACAAAAAATACACCAACATCGGCCCGTCCGTGGTTTACCGAATCCGCGACAAAGCGGGTCAGGCTGTGGAATATAAAAACTACATGCTGCCTGTTAAACAAGAACAGGATTATTTCTTCATCACCGGTACGCGCACAGGTCTGGAACAGCAATACCGTTGGCTGCGCATTCCTGCCGATAAGACTTTCAAACCCGATACCTTCATGGCGATGCGCGAACTCTTGAAAGACGAAACCGCACGCAAAACCGTCATCCAAAACGCGACCTTGAACGCGCCCGAAAACATCCGCGAGCAATTTACCCTTGCCGCCGAAAATACCTTGGGCATTTTTGCGAAAGGCGGCTATTTGGCGTTGGACGAATTTATTACTAAAAACATCCCCAAAGAGCAACAGGAAAAAATGCAGGGATATTTTTACGAAATGCTGTTCGGCGTTATGAACGCCGTATTGGAAGAAACCATCCAAAAATACAAGCTGACCGAGTGGCCTCAAGACGAAGCGCGCAACCGCTTCCTGCTGCACAGTATGGACGCCTACACCGGCCTGACCGAATATCCCGCACCTATGCTCCTGCAACTGGACGGCTTTGAAGAAGTCCGCTCTTCCGGCTTGCAAATGACCCGTTCGCCCGGTGCATTTTTAGTCTATTTAGGCTCTGTTTTGCTGGTTCTCGGCACGATATTTATGTTCTACATCCGCGAGAAACGCGCGTGGGTTTTGTTTTCAGACGACCGCATCCGCTTTGCCATGTCTTCCAGCCGCAACGAGCGCGACCTGCAAAAAGAGTTTCCGCAACATACACAAAGCCTGCAACGACTGGCGAAAGATTTGAACCATGACGCATAACCATAACCCCCTACCCGAACACGAGCTGCTGACGCACAAATCGTTCCTCAAGTCCCTAAATACGGTCGACTGCATATTCGCCCTCCTGACCGCAGCCGGCGCATTCTTCGCCCAAACCCGCATCCAGCACACCATGGACATCTACGAAATGGTGATTTTGTGGGCAAGCGCGGGCATTACCGTCTTTTTAGGCTGGTTTTTCAAACCCATGCGTTGGTTTGCCCCCTTGTGTGCCGTCCTCGCATACGGCGCAGTCATGCTCTACGATGGCGAAATCAAACACGCCGACGACTTCCTGCTCAAATACTTCCTCAGCAGCCAGTCCGCGATTATGTGGCAATGCGCCTTCGTCTTCTTCGCACTCTTCGCCTACATCACCGGCGCCGTACTGGCACAACGCAAAAACGTCGCCACCAACACCCTGCTCGGTATGGGTTCCGTATTCGCCTGGGTGTCTGCCGTCGCAGGCTTTACCGGACTTCTAGTGCGCTGGCACGAAAGCTACCTCCTGCGCCCTGACGCAGGACACATCCCCGTTTCCAACCTCTACGAAGTCTTCATCCTCTTCCTCGTCATCACCGCCCTGATGTACCTCTACTACGAAGCCCGTTTCGCCGTACAAAAACTCGGCGGTTTTGTCTTCAGCTTCATGGCGATCGTTGTCGGCTTCGTCCTTTGGTACAGCTTTTCCCGCGAAGCACACACCATCCAACCCCTGATTCCCGCCCTGCAATCATGGTGGATGAAAATCCACGTCCCCGCCAACTTCATCGGCTACGGCGCATTCTGTATCGCCGCCATGCTCGGCATCGCCGAACTTTGGGCGTTGAGAAACGAAAACGCCGGCAAAAAATCATGGCTGCCGCATTCGCAAGTCATCGAAGAAGTCATGTATAAAGCCATCGCCGTCGGCTTTCTGTTCTTCACCATCGCCACCATCCTCGGCGCACTGTGGGCTGCCGACGCATGGGGACGCTACTGGAGCTGGGACCCGAAAGAAACTTGGGCATTCATCGTCTGGCTCAACTACGCCGTCTGGCTGCACCTGCGCCTCGTCGCAGGCTGGCGCGGCAAAATCCTCGCATGGTGGGCAGTCATCGGATTGTTCGTTACCGCCTTCGCCTTCATCGGCGTCAACATGTTCCTGAGTGGCCTGCACTCTTACGGCACCTTGTAAGCGTCAAAGCACAATAAAGAAAGGTCGTCTGAAAAGCTTTAGCGCAACCCGCAAAGCATTTTTCAGACGACCTTTCCACATCATCAGCCACAACACAATAAAATCGCACAAAATACCTCCCAATATCCCTCCCCTTCCTATTGAAACACCCCATCCGATACACCATAATTCCATCTATAAGGCGATCACGCAAAGCGCGTGTACATTGCGTCGATTTACCCGTTTTATAGTGGATTAAATTTAAATCAGGACAAGGCGACGAAGCCGCAGACAGTACAAATAGTACGGAACCGATTCACTTGGTGCTTCAGCACCTTAGAGAATCGTTCTCTTTGAGCTAAGGCGAGGCAATGCCGTACTGGTTTAAAGTTAATCCACTATACCCTCAACCCCACATCAAAATAACAAAGGTCAACATCATGTGCCAACTGCTCGGCATGAACTGCAACACCCCCACAGACATCGTCTTTTCCTTTGAAGGCTTCCGCCGCCGCGGCGGCATTACCGACCACCATGCAGACGGTTTCGGCATCGGCTTTTTCGAAGGCAAAGGCGTACGCCTGTTCCACGACGACAAACCCAGCGCCGCCTCGCCCGTCGCCGACCTCGTTCGCGCCTACCAAATCAAATCCGAAAACGTCATCGCCCACATCCGCAAAGCCTCGCAAGGACAAACCTCGCTGGCAAACACCCACCCCTTCATGCGCGAAATGTGGGGCGAATACTGGCTGTTTGCACACAACGGCCATTTAATCGATTTCTACCCCGAACAAGGCGAGTATTACCATGCCGTCGGCACCACCGACTCCGAACGCGCCTTCTGCTACATCCTCAACCGCCTGCGCAGCCGCTTCGCCACCAAGCCCGACCCGGACACCCTATTCGACGCCCTTGCCGCGCTGACCCACGAAATCCGCCGCTTCGGACTGTTCAACTTCGTTATGTCCAACGGCGACAACCTGTTTGCCCACGCCAGCACGCTTTTGCACTACATCGTACGCAAAGCCCCGTTCGGCAAAGCACGGCTTTTGGACGACGACGTCATGGTCGATTTTTCCGAAGTCACCACCTCCAACGACAAAGTCGCCGTCATCGCCACCTTACCGCTGACCCGCGACGAAACTTGGTCGCAACTGGCAGTGGACGAACTGGTCATGTTCCGACAAGGCGACATCGCCCGCAGCGACCGTCCTGAACAACCCGTCTACATGAGCGTAGAAGAAGGCTTGGCAATCGCCCGCGCCGTCGGCGTATCCGTTTAAAACAAAGAGGTCGTCTGAAAACCCAGATTCAAGGTTTTCAGACGACCTCTTCAACCCATAATAAACCCACCGACTATACGGGAATAGCTCAATCGGCTACAATTCCGTTTCACAAACAAATAAATTCAAAAACTTATGAAATGTCCGTTTTGTCAGCATCCCAATACTCAAGTCACTGATTCGCGGCTCTTGGAAGAGACGAACAGCATCCGCCGCCGCCGCCGTTGCGTGGAGTGCGGGCAGCGGTTCAGTACGTTTGAAACGGTCGAAATGCGGATGCCGCAGGTGATTAAATCCAACGGTACGCGCGTGGCGTTTAATCCGCACAAGCTGAGAACCAGTTTGGAACGGGCTTTACACAAACGCCCGATCGCCCAGGAAAAAATCGATGAAACGGTCGCGCTGATTGAGCAGCGTCTGTATCAGTCGGGCAACAAGGAAGTGCCGTCGCGCATGGTGGGGGAAATGGCGATGGAGGAGTTGGCAAAAATCGATCAGGTCGCCTATGTCCGTTTTGCTTCCGTGTATAAAAGTTTCAACGACGTGTCCGAGTTTACTCAGGCAATCGCCACGCTGGTGCAGACTGACGGGAAATAGGTCGTCTGAAAGCGGTGTGTTGATGATGAAGAGGATGTTTATGAAAAGAGTTTTATCCGTAGCCGCCGCACTATTCTGCCTTGCCGCCTGCAGCCCCGAACAGGGCGATGCGGTGTCGAAAGCCGCCTCCGATACGGTTCAAACGCTGACGAGCATGGACGGCAAAATTTCCATCTCTGTTCACAACAGCCACTTCACCGACATCATCGCCGATTCCGCCCGCCATCCGAAAAACGTTCCCGCTTCCAACCTGATTCTGCTCCAACACGACCCTGAAGCGCGCATTACCATTTATGCGGCGAACAACGGCCCGGCGCAAACGGATGCCAAAACCTATTTCGCCGAACTCAAAACCGCCCTGCAATCGGACGAGACTCAAAATGTCCGCGTCGGCATCGCCACCGACAACCGCATGAATTACCAAACCGACCGCGAAGACCGGCAAGGTACGTTCAACCAATACTGCATCGCCATTCACGAGGCCAATATTTATACCGTTTGCGCGTACAGCCATCATGCAAGTCAGAAGGAATTGTCGGAAGTATTGAAAGAATTGAGCTTGTCGCGTTAATGCTTTGACGAACGGAATACGGCGAAAGAAAAGGTCGTCTGAAAACGGAAAACTTTAAGAAATCCAAATTATGTTTGATTGTATTGATACCCAAATGATGCAAAACGCCCTTGCCCTTGCGCGGCTCGGGCGTTTTTCCACTTCCCCCAACCCGCGCGTCGGCTGCGTGATTGCACACGGCAGCCAAATCGTCGGGCAGGGGTTTCATGTCAAAGCGGGCGAACCGCATGCCGAAGTTCACGCGCTGCGGCAGGCGGGCGAAATGGCGCGCGGGGCGACGGCTTATGTGACGCTCGAACCGTGTAGCCATTACGGCCGTACGCCGCCCTGCGCCGAAGCCCTAATCGGCTCGGGCGTATCGCGTGTGGTCGCCGCCATGACCGACCCCAATCCGCTGGTGGCAGGCAAAGGTTTGGCAATGCTCGAAGCCGCAGGCATCCGCACCGAAAGCGGTTTGCTGGAAACCGAAGCGCGCGAACTCAACCGCGGTTTCCTCTCCCGTATCGAACGCGGCCGCCCGTTTGTCCGTATCAAATGCGCCGCCAGCCTGGACGGCAAAACCGCGCTCGCCGACGGACGCAGCTACTGGATTACCGGCGAAACCGCAAGGGCGGACGTACAAACCTTGCGCGCGGAAAGCTGCGCTGTCCTGACCGGCATCGGCACGGTGCTTGCCGACAACCCGCGCCTCAACGTCCGCGCCTTCCCGACCCTGCGCCAACCTGCGCGTATCGTGTTGGACAGCAAACTGCAAACGCCGTTGGGCAGCCACATAATTTCAGACGACCTCAGCCCCACCGTCATCGTAACCACCGTTGATGATGAAGAACGCCTCAAACCATACCGCGCGTTCAGTCATATCCGCATCTTGAGGTCGTCTGAAAACGCTGACGGACGTATAGACCTTGCCGCACTGCTGCCCCGGTTGGCAGAACTGGGCTACGGCGAAATTATGGTCGAAGCGGGTGCGACGCTGACCTCCGCCTTTATCGAAGCAGGCTTGGCAGACGAAATCGTGTTGTACCAAGCGCCGAAAATCTTAGGCGAAGGCAGAAGCCTGCTCACCCTCCCTGCCAACCCTGCCGTTTTAGCTTCGGAAGGCGAGTGGGAAAGCCGTTCGGTAGAGCTGATCGGGCAGGACGTAAAATGGGTTTTGCGTAGAAAATAGGCTGCCTCGTAAACCAGAAAGGTCGTCTGAAAACTGATTTGGGTTTTCAGACGACCTTTTTGTTAGAAGCAACGGTGTTTTACTGCATCGCCTGATTTGCTTGACAGAGTTACAAATACCGCTTCAACATATACTGAAGTAATATTAATTTTAGGTTAAATTACGCAAATATATTAATACTAATTTTTATTAATTATTTGTATTTCCGATATTATATTTAGTCACTAACGGTATAGTCATTACTAAAAATAATACAATTCAAAATCTTACCGCCCAGCTTGATTATAATATTTGCATAAACATTTCCCAACACTCCATTATCGCCGGGCAATGCTGCATTTGCACATGCAAAACTTTTACGTCCAAAACCAATCTTAGGGAAAGATTTATTTTCGACACCGACAAAACGGATTCCGACCATGCTGTTTTTATGACTGCCGGCCGGGGTTCTGCTGCGGCATTTTGCACTGTGCGGCACGCCCTTTTCCATCACATGAGACTTGTCATGAAAAATATTACCATTCAGAAATTTGCAGATAAAACCGCCAAAATCGGCATCGTCGGCTTGGGCTATGTCGGCCTGCCGCTGATGCTCCGTTATGTGGACATCGGTTATCAGGTTTTGGGCTTCGACATCGACAAAACCAAAGTCGACAAACTCAACAAAGGCGAAACCTACATCGAGCATATTCCTGCCGAGAAAATCGCCGCCGCTTCAAACAGCCTGTTTGAAGCCACCACCGACTTCTCCCGCATCGGCGAAGTGGAAGCCGTGATTTTGTGCGTACCGACTCCGTTGAACAAATACCGCGAGCCGGACATGAGTTTCGTTATCGACACCACCGACGCGGTGAAACCTTACCTGCGCGCCGGTCAAGTGTTATCTTTGGAATCCACCACTTACCCGGGCACAACCGAAGAAGAATTGCTGCCGCGCGTTGAAGAAGGCGGCTTGAAAGTCGGTAAAGACGTGTTCTTGGTGTACTCTCCGGAACGCGAAGACCCGGGCAACCCGAATTTTGAAACCCGTACTATCCCGAAAGTCATCGGCGGCCATACCCCTGCTTGTTTGGAAGTCGGTATCGCGTTGTACCAGCCTGCCATCGACAAAGTCGTACCGGTAAGCTCCACCAAAGCCGCCGAGCTGACCAAGCTTCTGGAAAACATCCACCGCGCCGTGAACATCGGTTTGGTGAACGAGATGAAAATCGTCGCTGACAAAATGGATGTCGATATTCACGAAGTCATCGCCGCCGCGGCAACCAAACCGTTCGGCTTCGTTGCCTACTATCCCGGTCCGGGCTTGGGTGGTCACTGCATCCCCATCGACCCGTTCTACCTGACTTGGAAAGCGCGCGAATACGGCGTGAACACCCGCTTCATCGAGTTGGCAGGCGAAGTGAACTCCCACATGCCCGACTACGTCATCAGCAAAGTGGGCTTGGCTTTGAACGAACACAACCGTTCCATCAAAGACAGCAAAATCTTGGTTTTGGGTATCGCCTACAAGAAAAATGTGGACGACATGCGCGAAAGCCCGTCTGTGGAGGTGATGGACCGCCTGCACAAATTGGGTGCAAACATTTCCTACTCTGACCCGCACGTGCTTGAGTTCCCGTACATCCCCGGCCACCACTACTTCGACCTGAAGAGCGAGCCGCTGACGCCGGAAACCGTAGCGAAATACGACTGCGTAGTCCTGACCACCGACCACGATAAGTTTGACTACGACATGATTGCCGAACACGCCAAACTGATTGTCGATACGCGCGGCAAGTTCCCTGCGAAAAACCCGAAAGTCGTGAAAGCGTAATACCTTTGACGATTGAGGCAGACTGCCTGCCGACGGGTTTCGGCAGGCAGTCGGCTTTCTTAGACCGTTTGTTTTCAGATGGCCTAAGAAAGCCCTTATTTATATGATGCTGCTGCGTTTTCAGGTCGTCTGAAAATCTTGGCGGCAACAAATCCCTCCTATTTATGAATATAAGAAAAATACTCGGCTATGCTTTGGGTCCGATAGGCAGTGCGGCTTTCGGCATCCTCTCGCTTCCGCTGATTTCATGGTACTACCCTACGGAAGACATCGGCCGTATCGTCTTGCTGCAAACCATATCCGCTCTGACCATCCTGATTTTGGGGCTGGGCTTGGATCAGGCGTATATCCGCGAATACTACGTCAGCGAAGACAAAGCCGCGCTGTTCAAATCCTTCAGCCTGTCCCCGTTTGTTTTGAGCATTGCCGGGGTATTGCTGATACTTTTGTGGAATCCTTCTTGGCCTTCCAAAATTATTTTTAATTTGAACAACACCAAGCTGGGTATTCTGTTTTTAGTTTTTTTACTGACCACCCTGTTTATCCGCTTTTTCTCGCTCATCCTACGGATGCAGGAAAAAGCAATTGCTTTCTCACTCAGCCAGCTGACACCGAAATTCCTGATTTTGGTTTTGGTTTTGCTCTTCATCCTAATCGGCTTGCCAACCCATACCACCAGCCTGGTCTTTGCCTATACCGCTGCCCAAATACTGACCGTCGCTGTATTGATCTACCAAACCCGAACCGATTTGGCCGCCGCCATCCGTTCGCCTTGGTCGGCAAAGCTGCACAAAATGGGTCTGCAATACGGACTGCCTTTGGCATTCGGCAATCTCGCCTACTGGGGGCTGACGTCTATCGACCGCTTTGTTTTGAAAGAAATGGCAAGTTTGGAGCAACTGGGGATTTACTCGATGGCGGTCAGCTTCGGCGCCGTCGCCCTGATTTTCCAAAGCGTATTCTCAACCATATGGGCGCCATTGGTGTTCAAATGGGTTGAAGACAACACCAACCTCGACAAAATCGGCGGCATTACCCTGTCGATGACTGCGCTCATCAGCGCGATGGTTTGCTTTATCGGTATTTTTTCGCCGGTGGTCACTTGGATCCTTCCCGGGGAATATGCATCGGTACAGTTTATTTTACTGTCGTGCATGATGTTTCCTTTGTTTTATACGCTGACGGAAGTGACCGGCATCGGTTTGAACGTCGTCAAAAAAACCTGGCTGATTACCGCAGTCAATATTGCGGCATTCCTGCTGAACTTCGGCCTGCTGTATTGGCTGGTTCCGCTCTTGGGCGCACGGGGCGCCGCAATGGCGAGCGCGACTTCTTTTTGGGTGTTTATGCTCATCAAGACCGAATTGTCTTCAAGGATGTGGCAGAAGCTGCCCTGCCGGAAAATTTATACCCATACCGCACTCTGCCTGATTTTGTGCCTGGGCTACACCTACTTCGGCAACACCGGCAACTACTACATTTTTGCTTTAATCTGGCTGGCAGGTTTGATTGCCCTGACTGTGAAATACAAAACATCACTTTCTTCAGCTTTATCAGTAGTGAAAGGTCGTCTGAATAAAAAACACTCAACACAATAACAACCATACTGCGCGCAGTTTTTGATTCTGCCGCTACAAAACGCTTACTCACCGAGAATCTTTGATTTTGTGCCCTGTCCGCAACCCATGCGGCTTGTACGCCGACACACTCGATACAGGTATTATCATGCATACATTAATCATTCCTTCTTGGTATCCATCCACTCCGGACGACGTCAACGGAATCTTCTTCCGCCTGCAAGCGCAAGCCTTGCAACGCTCCGGAGTCAAAGTAGGGGTCGTCGCACCGATATTCCGTTCGTTCAGAACTCAGGCAAAAACTGCGTTCAACCCGAAAAATTACGGAATAAGGACCTACATCGACAAAGACGTACCGACTTATGTGTACGACAGCATGTTTTTCTTCCCGCGCATTCCGCATATCGACCGCAAACGGGAAATCGCCGCCAGTATGAAACTGTTCCGCCGATACGTTGCAGACCACGGCATGCCCGACGTCCTGCACGCGCACTGCGTCAACAGCGGCGGCATCATTGCATACGAAATCCACAAAGCAACCGGCATTCCGTATGTCATCACCGAACACAGCACCACCTACGCCCGCAAACTTATCCGCGACTGGCAACGCCCGCTGATGTATGCCGCCGCCCAAAACGCCGCCTGCCGCCTGGCAGTCAGCCGCGACTTTGCCGAACTGCTGAAAGAAGAATACCGCGGATTGGAGTGGCAATATGTTCCCAATATTCTGTCCGCCAGCTTTGAAGCGCCGATCGACCTTGCCGACAAACCCGCCAACGAAGACTTTACCTTCTGCTCGGTCGCGCACCTGCAACATAAAAAAGGCTACGACATCCTGCTGCCCGCCTTTGCCGAAGCAGTCAAAGCCTATCCGAACCTGAAACTGAAAATCGGCGGCGGCGGCTACGAAGAATTCAAGCTGCACCGTCTGGCAAAAGATTTGGGACTGGAAAACAACGTTATCTTTGAAGGTCGTCTGAAAAACGAAGAAGTCTTGGAATTGATGTATCAAAGCGATGCCTTCGTATTGGCCAGCCGCCACGAAACTTTCGGCGTCGTTTTCATCGAGGCTTTGGCTCAAGGGCTGCCCGTCATCGCGACGCGCTGTGGCGGTCCTGAGACTATCGTCAATCCATCCAACGGGCTTTTGGTCGATGTCGGAGACCAAAAATCGCTGACGGAAGCACTTATCTCCCTCTATCGGAACCGGAAAAAATATTTCCCGCGCCTGTTGCGCGAAAACTGCCTGAAAGAATTTGGAGAGCGTCCCGTTACCGAACAAATCATTTCTGCATATAATAAAGCTCTTGGAACGACCTAAATTTCAGGAAGCAACGTGAAAATTAAAAAACAAAATATATACATTACTATGCTTTATACGATGGTTACCGCCTACATGCTGGGGCCGATGCTGTCGTATAAGCTGGGGATTCCGCGTATCGACAATCCGCTGACCCTTTTGCTGGTGCCTGCCACACTGCTGATTTTTTTCATAGAAAACAAAACATTCAACAGCAAGGCAGGACTCATGCTGATGGCGGTCGGGCTGATGACCGGCTGGAGCGCGATTCATCTGTTCATCACGCCCTTGGATTCGGTCAGGGTCATGGATACCTTTTTCTTCCTGTCGGTCGCCGGCTTGTTTTACCTGCTGTATCTGATTTTGAGCCGACACGAAAACCCCTTGCGCTTCGTACGCAGGCTGTTGGTTTACTTTTGCGCCTTTATCATTATCCCGCCCGTTATCGAAGTGTTGACCGGCATCCAGTTTGTCAAATCAGACGAAATTTTGGCGATTGAGGCCGGCGTGATTAAAGGCTTTTTCTTCAACCCCAACAACTTAGGTACGACCGCCCTCTTCTTCGCACCTGCCGTGTTGATATTTTTCAATATCGGCGTCAACAAGAGGGAATATTTGTTCGGCTGGATTTTATTTTTGAGTTTGGGCGCGATTGTTTTCGCCAGCGCATCGCGTACGGCGACGATGAGTTACATCATTTTGTTTATCCTGAACTTGATTTACCGTAACAACGGGCTGTTTACGCTGATGACCATAGGCGTTACAGGCGCAGGCTTGTCGATGATTCCGAAACAGTACATTGCCGATTTCCTGCTCTCGATACACGGCAATGCCTTTTTGGAAAACATTTCTTCCCGCCTGTATTTGTTCCTGTTCAATTTGGAGAGTGACAACTCGGTCGGCTACCGCCAAGAAATTTACAACTACTTCTGGAGCAATCCGCCGCTTTTGCTTTACGGCTACGGCCCTAAAAACTTTCAGGAATACTTCGGCGGGCATTTGAGCGACAGCCTCGGTTTTGAAAATCCGCACAGTTTCATCATCGAACTGTATTTGGGCTTCGGCATGATTTCCTTAATCGGCTTCATCTGTTACATCATTTGGTATGCAGTGAACGTCTTTTTAAGCCAAAACCTGCGGAACAAACAAAAAGCCATCGGCTTGGCGGCAATCGGCCTGTTTATTTTGGGCGGCTTCATCCCGTCCACCATTTTGCGTATGCCCTTCCTCTGGCTGCCCTGCTTTTTGATTTTCCTGTACAGCGTCCTGCCGCAGCGCGATACGGCGTATAACGCGTACCGATACACCCCTTGATAGAAAACACGCTATGAAAAAAATTGTTTTGACTACTTCCATGTCCGGCCTCGGCGGCACTGAAAATGCGACCTTCCGCTTAGGACGGTTGCTCAGGCAGCGCGGCCACGAGGTCGTCCTTGCCTCTTCCGATGGCCCGCTCATCAAAGAAGCCCAAGCCTTGGGCATTCAATGGCGTCCTATTGATTTTTATCAGGGCGGCATCTTGGGCTACATCAAGGGCATGTTCGCCTACATGAAGATGTTGAAACAAGAAAAACCCGACATCATCCACTGCCAAATGGCGCGCATTGTTCCCGCCTGCGCTATCGCTGCGAAAATTTCCTCGCCCAAAACCAAAGTGTTCTATCACGCGCGCGGTTTGGAAGCGGAAACCTATCCGAAAATCGCCAAACTTTTCGACAAGCTGGGCGTATATATCATCGGCAACTGCAGACACGAACAGGAAAAACTCATCCGCCACGGCTTCCCTGCCAACCGCATCACCTACACCTACAATGCTTTGCACAAAACCGATTACGTTCCTGAAAAAACCGCCAAAGACTACGTCATGCTCGGTACGCTGTCGCGCTTGGACACCGTCCGCGCCGTGCATGTGATGCTGGACATCTTTAAGAAAATGGTTGACCGCAATATGCCCGTGCGCCTGAACGTGGCGGGCATAGGCGAAGAGATGGACAATCTGAAAGCGCAAGCGAAGCGTTTGGGCATAGACGACAAAGTCACCTTTCTCGGCGGAGTGCGCGATTTGACCGGTTATTTCAAAGACGTGGATATTTTGGTGAACACGCCGCACTGTATCGGCGACCACGGCGCAGGTGTCGGCAACAACATCCTTGAAGCCGGCCTCTACGACACACCCGTCGTGACCTACAACATGGGCGGCATTTCCGAAATGGTCATTACCGGCGAAACCGGATACTGCTACCCCTTCGGCGAAGACGAAGCCTTTATCGAAGCCGTCGATAAACTCATCAAACAACCCGAGCTGCGCGAGAAAATGGGAAAAGCCCTGCATAAACACGTTGAGACCTTGTGTTCCGATGATGAAATCTATCGCACCACAATGGCCGCTTACGATATGTGAGGTCGTCTGAAAATATGAACATCACCATTGTCGCCCCCTACTGTTCGCTGCCGTCCGAGCCGCATTTCAACCGCTTCTGGTATCTTGCCGAGCTGTTGTCGCAGTCTCATAACGTACTGCTGATTACCAGCAATTTCAAACACTACGACAAATCTTTCAGACGACCTGAAGATGCCGAATCTGCTTCGCAAGGTCGTCTGAAAGTCATGCTGCTGGAAGAGAGCGGCTACGGCAAAAACGTATCGCTGGACCGCGTCAAAAGCCATCATGTGTTCGTCAAAAATTTTGAGCAATGGCTGAACAACTGCCGTCCGGGCGAACAAGACGTCGTCTTTTCCGCCTATCCGCTAATCGCCACCAACCTGCTTTTAGGCGAACACAAAACGCGTTTGGGCTACAAGCTGATTATCGACGTGCAGGACGTATGGCCGGAATCCTTCTCCTCGGTCGTGCCGTTTTTGAAAAAAATCCCGCACAACCTGCTGCCCTTTTCCTCCCGCGCCAACCGTGCCTACCGCTACGCCGACGCGCTGGTCGCCGTGTCGCAGACCTACCTCGACCGCGCCAAAGAAGCCAATCCGAACGTACCCGGCGAAGTCGTCTATATCGGCGCGGATTTTCCGAAACTCGATGCCGCGCCGGCAAAAGACTTCGGCGACGACAAAACCCGTTTCTTCTACTTGGGTACGCTCAGTTACAGCTATGACGTGGAAACCGTTTGCAAAGGCGTTCGGAAACTGTTGGACGACGGCGAAAATGTAGAGCTGCACATCATGGGCGGCGGCCCCGATTTGGACAGGCTCAAACAATACGCCTGCGAGGGCATCCGGTTTTACGGCTACATCCCCTACGCCGAAATGATGTCGGTCGCCAAAGGCTGCGATATCTCCGTCAACGCCATCCATTCCTACGCCATGCAGTCGATTACCAACAAACTGTCCGACTACATGGCATTGCAAAAACCGATTTTAAACAGCCAAGTCAACGACGAAGTTGCCGAAGTCCTCACCCTGCTGCCGCACGCGGACTACCGTTCCGGCGATGTGGACAGCTTCGTCCAAGCCGCCAAAGACATTCTGGCACGCAAAAACGACCCCGTTCAATCCGACGAAATCGTCCGCCGCTTCAAGCGCGACGTGGCGTATCAAAAAATCGTCAACCTGATTGAAAGATTAGCCCATGAGTAAATTCTTCAAACGCCTGTTTGACATCGTCGCCTCCGCCTCGGGACTGATTTTCCTCTCACCCGTATTTTTGATTTTAATCTACCTCATCCGCAAAAACCTGGGCGAACCGGTATTTTTCACCCAAGAGCGGCCGGGCAAAGACGGCAAACCGTTCAAAATGATCAAATTCCGCTCCATGCGCGATGCAGTCGATAAAGACGGCAACCCTCTGCCCGACAGCGAGCGGCTGACCCCTTTCGGCAAAAAGCTGCGCGCCACAAGCTTGGACGAACTTCCAGAGCTTTGGAACGTTCTAAAAGGAGATATGAGCTTGGTCGGCCCACGACCGCTTTTGATGAGCTACCTGCCGCTTTACAACGAATTTCAAAACCGCCGCCACGAAATGAAACCAGGCGTAACGGGTTGGGCGCAGGTCAACGGGCGCAACGCGCTTTCGTGGGACGAAAAGTTCGCACACGATATTTGGTATATCGACCATTACAGTTTTTGGCTGGATATGAAAATCCTGTTTTTGACAGTCAAAAAAGTCTTTATCAAAGAAGGTATTTCGGCTGAGGGAGAAGCCACCATGCCCTATTTCACAGGAAATGACACTGATGCGAAAAAATAACGTACTTATCCTTTCCGCGGGAAGGCGCGTCGAATTGGTACAGGATTTTCAAACTGAAGCTGCCAAGTTTTCAGACGACGTCAAGATTTTGACGACGGATTTGGTACCACGCATGTCTTCCGCCTGCCATGTTTCGGACGGTTCGTTTGAAGTGCCGTTGATCAATGACGATTCGTATATCGACAGCATTTTCAATCTGGCGGTACGCGAAAACATCGGTCTGATTATCCCCACCATAGACACCGAACTGCAAAAGCTGGCAGACGAACGCGAACGCTTCGAAGCGGCAGGTAGCCACATCGTCGTTTCCGATTCGGACTTCATCGCGCAATGCCGCGACAAACGGAAAACCGCCGACCTGTTTGCACGCTACGGCATACGCTCGCCCGAAATTTACGACCGCGAGAAGTTGGTTTTCCCTTGCTTCGCCAAACCTTACGACGGCAGCCGCGCCATCGGCGCCAAACGAATCGACACGCCCGCCTGCCTGACACCTGAAATCGTGGACGACCCCAAACTGATGTTCTGCGAACTTATCGACATCGAAAACGAATTTGCCGAGTTTACCGTCGATATGTATTACGACCATGAAGGTCGTCTGAAATGCGCCATACCGCGAAAACGCTTGGAAGTGCGCTCCGGCGAAGTCAGCAAAGGCGTTACCCGCAAAAACAGCCTCTACCAAACGCTGCTGGAAAAAATGTCGGTATTGGAAGGCGCGCGCGGCTGCATCACGGCGCAATTCTTCTGCAACGAAGAAACCGGCGAATTCTACGGCGTGGAAATCAACCCGCGCTTCGGCGGCGGCTTCCCACTGACGTATGCCGCAGGCGGCAATTATCCGGGCTGGCTGATGCGCGAATATCTCGGCGACGGAGAAATCCCGTTTTCAGACGACTGGGAAAACAACCTCATCATGCTGCGCTACGATGCCAAGGTCTTGGTTCATGAAAACGATTAATCCCGAAACCGCCGTCATTGTCTTCGACTTGGACGATACGCTGTATTCGGAATACGAATACAAGCTGTCCGGTATTCGTGCGGTCGTCGATACCGTTGTCGCACTGTATCCCGATTGGAATTCAGACGACCTATGGCGCAGCATCGACCCCGACGGCAAAGACTGGCTGGACAAGTTGTGCCGCCACTGCGGTTTCAACGAATCGGAAAAACAGGTTCTTCTATGGCAATACCGGCTGCACCACCCGACACTGACGCCGTATGCCTCTCAGAATTTCCTGTCCGAACTGACCGAGCCCTTCGCTGCACGCGCACTGATTACCGACGGCAGAAGCCTGACCCAACGTCTGAAACTGGAAGCCTTGGGTCTGTCTTCCCTGTTTGACGACATCCTCGTCTCCGAAGCCTGCGCTTCGGAAAAGCCAGACGGCAAACGCTTCCGCCATCTGCAAGACAAATATGCCGAAAAGGCAGACTGCTTCATCTATATCGGCGACAACATTTCCAAAGACTTCATCACGCCGAACGCTTTAGGCTGGATAACCATAGGATTGCGTCCCTCCGGGCAGAACATCCACCGCCACCTGCCTGAAAGTTTTAACACAGAATATCATCCCAACTTTTGGATTGACTCCCTTCAAGATTTAGCATCTTTGGGCAATTCAAGCATTTAAACATTACATAATCAAACGTACACTCACGATACTAAAAAGGACTATTTCATGACGAAAATATTATTCATGGGACGTAAACGGCTTTCCGCCAACCTACTCCGACTCTTATCCTCACAAGACGGCATCGAAATCGTCGGCGTTCTGACCGACAGCCACCTGCAAGGCTCGCCGACGACCGCCGCCGCTAAAGAATTGGGCTTGCCGCTCTACACTTTCGATACCGCCTTGGAAGCGATGAAGGAAGGTCGTCTGAAATACGATTTGGGCTTGTCCGTACTCTACTGGCGCAAACTACGCGACGAATTCCTGACCATCCCGCACTTGGGTACGATCAACTTCCACCCTGCCCTGTTGCCCGAATACAAAGGCACGGGCGGCTACAATCTCGCCATCATGGACGAATTGTCCGAATGGGGCAGCACCGCCCACTACGTCGATGCGTCCATCGACACCGGCGAAATCATCGAAGTGGACCGCTTCCCCATTGACCCCGCCGCCGAAACCGCCCAATCGCTCGAACGCAAAACCATGCAGGCATTGGAGCCGTTCGCACAACGCATTATCGCCCGCGCCGTCGAAGCGCAAGCCAAACTGCCGACCACGCCCAACATCGGCGGCCGCTACGTCAGCCGTGATGAAATGGAAGCCATGAAGCAAATCCGTGACGGCGACGACGTCGAGAAAAAAATCCGCGCATTCTGGTTCCCGCCTTACGACGGCGCATACGTCGAAATCGACGGTCAAAAATACACCTTAATCAACCGCCAACTGCTGGAAGATGTCGCCCCCAAAGACTCCACCAGCCTTTTCGCAGGAAAAGCCAATGCTTAACACATCCCTCTCCCCGTGGCCGAGCTTCACCCAAGAAGAAGCCGATGCCGTTTCCAAAGTCCTGCTGTCCAACAAAGTGAACTACTGGACAGGCACCGAATGCCGCGAATTTGAAAAAGAATTCGCCGCCTTCGCCGGTACGCAATACGCCGTCGCCCTTTCCAACGGCACGCTGGCGCTTGATGTCGCGCTTAAAGCAATGGGCATAGGCGCAGGCGACGACGTCATCGTTACCTCGCGCACCTTCCTCGCCTCCGCTTCCTGCATCGTTACCGCCGGCGCAAACCCCGTGTTTGCCGATGTGGATTTGAACAGCCAAAACATCAGCGCCGAAACCATCAAAGCCGCGCTGACGCCGAATACCAAAGCCATCATCGTCGTCCACCTCGCCGGTATGCCCGCCGAAATGGACGGCATCATGGACTTGGCAAAAGAACATGATTTGTGGGTTATCGAAGACTGCGCCCAAGCGCACGGCGCGAAATACAAAGGCAAATCCGTCGGTTCCATCGGACACGTCGGCGCATGGTCGTTCTGCCAAGACAAAATCATGACTACCGGCGGCGAAGGCGGCATGGTCACCACCAACGACAAAGAGCTGTGGAGCAAAATGTGGTCGTACAAAGACCACGGTAAAAGCTATGACGCCGTGTACCACCGCGAACACGCCCCCGGCTTCCGCTGGCTGCACGAAAGCTTCGGCACCAACTGGCGCATGATGGAAATGCAGGCAGTCATCGGCCGCATCCAGCTCAAACGTATGCCCGAATGGACGGCACGCCGCCAAGCGCACGCCGCCAAGCTGGCAGAAAGTTTGGGCAAGTTCGCCAGCATCCGTCTGATTGAAGTCGCCGACTACATCGAACACGCGCAATACAAGTTCTACGCCTTCGTCAAACCCGAACACCTCAAAGAAGGCTGGACGCGCGACCGCATCGTCAACGAACTGAACGCGCGCAAAGTCCCCTGCTATCAAGGCAGCTGCTCCGAAGTCTATTTGGAAAAAGCCTTCGACAACACGCCGTGGCGTCCGAAAGAGCGGCTGAAAAACGCCGTCGAACTGGGCGACACCAGCCTGATGTTCTTGGTGCATCCGACGCTGACCGACGACGAAATCGCGTTCTGCAAAGAACACATCGAAGCTGTATTGGCAGAAGCCACAGCATAAAGTAAAACCGCCGCGCCCGTCTCATCGGGACGGCGGCGGTTTACCGCTTCAGCCGAATAAAAAAGGGAACCGGCAAGCAGCCGACACATACGGAAAACCAATGCTCCGTAGCAACAAACGTCTTTTCAGACGACCTTTGCATGACCGAGGTCGTCTGAAACCCGCCCACAACATTATTCAGAACATACCAAAATGAATTTGGAAACCCTGTTATCCCTGCCCCGCAACGTCAAAAAAACCTTCTTCGTCATCCACGACGTTTTGATGATTTTTATCGCCTTTTGGTTCGCGCAAAGCCTCCGAGCCCAATACTCCGACGAATGGGCAAGTCTGGCAAACTGGCTGGCGTTCGGCTCGACCGCCATACTGACCATCGTCCTGTTCGTCAGACTGGGGCTGTACCGCGCCGTTACCCGCTTCGTCAGTACCCGCGTCCTGACCGCCGCCGCATTCGGCAGCCTGATTTCAGCCGTCTTGTTCTGCCTGACCACCTTGGTTTTCGAACGTAAGCTACACCTTGCCCTGCCCGTCGTTTATTTCTTGCTGCTGGTCGTCTGCATCACCAGTTCGCGCATGATTCTGCGCGCCATCCTGACTGACCGGCACAAAAAACAAATGGCGCCCGTCATCATTTACGGCGCAGGACAATCCGGCCGCCAACTGCTGGAAGCCATCAAACAGGTCAACGAATATTCCGCCGTCGCCTTTGTGGACGACAACCCCAAAATCCGCCGCACCGTCATCTACGACCTGACCGTCTATGGTCCTGAAGACATCCAATCGCTCATCGACCGCTACGGTGTGGAAAAAATCCTGCTCGCTATCCCCAGCTCCACTCAGGAAGAACGCCGCCGCATCATCCAAAGCCTCGAAAAATACAAATGCGAAGTGCTGACCATCCCCGGCATGAAAGACTTGGTGGACGGCAAAATCAAAGTCAGCGCGCTGAAAAAAATCTCCGTCGTCGATTTGCTCGGCCGCGACCCCGTTGCCCCGCGCCCCGAACTCATGGACGCGGACATCACCGGCAAAACCGTGATGGTCACAGGTGCGGGCGGTTCCATCGGCTCCGAACTCTGCCGCCAAATCCTGAAATGCCGCCCATCCAAATTGCTGCTGTTCGAACTGTCCGAGTTCTCCCTGTACAGCATAGACAAAGAATTGCGCGAAACTCAGGCAGCCGCCGGCAGTCAAATCGAAGTTGTGCCCCTGCTCGGCTCCGTGCAAAATAAAGAACGCCTGATCAGCGTCATGACCGCGTACGGCGTTGAAACCGTCTATCATGCCGCCGCCTACAAACACGTCCCCATGGTCGAGTTCAACACCGTCGAAGGCATCCGCAACAACGTCTTCGGCACGCTCTTGTGTGCGCAGGCCGCCGTCGAATCCGGCGTCAGCACCTTCGTGCTTATCTCCACCGACAAAGCCGTGCGCCCGACCAACACCATGGGCGCCAGCAAACGCATGGCGGAACTGTGCCTGCAAGCCCTTGCCGCCGAGCCTAACCAATACACCCGCTTCTGCATGGTGCGTTTTGGCAACGTTTTAGGCTCTTCCGGCTCCGTCGTGCCCGTGTTTGAAAAACAAATCGCCGAAGGCGGTCCCATCACCCTGACCCACCAAGACATTACTCGCTACTTCATGACCATCCCCGAAGCCGCCCAACTCGTCATTCAAGCGGGCGCGATGGGCAAAGGTGGCGACGTATTCGTGTTGGATATGGGCGAATCTGTTAAAATCATTGACTTAGCCAAACAAATGATTACGCTTAGCGGCCTGAAATTGAAAGATGCCCAACATCCCGACGGCGATATCGAAATTAAAATTACAGGACTGCGTCCGGGCGAAAAACTTTACGAAGAGTTGCTCATCGGAGACGAAGTGCAAAAAACCACTCATCCCCGAATTATGACCGCCAGCGAAGTAATGCTGCCATGGGATAAATTAAATGACATAATTATGCGTATGGACTTAGCGTGCTCAAATTCAGACCAACAAACCCTGCGCGCCCTGCTGCTCGAAGCCCCTGCCGGCTTTAATCCCAAAGACGATATTTGCGATTTGGTTTGGCAGCAGACACATTAAACACCTTACCGATAAAGCAAAACATTCCACAAAAAGGTCGTCTGAAAGTTTTCAGACGACCCCGATAAGACTGACAAGGATACCGACATGAAAAAACAGCTTGCCCTCATCAGCCTGTCTCTGATGGCACTGACCGCCTGCAACAGCAGCACCGTCATTCCCGGCTCCACCATCAACACACGCAACAAAACCATCGTTTACGAAAACGGCGAAACCGTAGCAGACACCAAATTCGACAAACGCGTCGCGATTTATCCGATTACCTTCGGCCTCGTTGAAAAAATGCGCAAACCGCCGGTGTTGTCACAAAACAACGGTGTACTTGAGCGCAGCAAAGCCGCCTACCGCTACCACATCGGCAAAGGCGACGTATTGAACATCATGGTCTGGGCGCACACCGACCTCAATTCGCCCGTACAACAAAGCAACCCGCAAACCAACCAAGTCAGCCGTGGCGCATGGGTGGACGAAGGCGGTTACATCACCTATCCGCTGGTCGGCAAAATCCAAGCGCAAGGCAAAACCATAGACGAACTGCAAAACATCCTAACAGGTCGTCTGAAACGCTATCTTAAAAATCCCCAAGTCACCATCAACGTAACCGAATTCCGCTCGCAACGCGTATCCGTTTCCGGCGCCGTCGGACAAGCAGGACAGCTGCCGATTACCAACGTCCCCATGACCATCCTCGATGCCGTCAACCAAGCGGGCGGCGTGGCGCAAAATGCCGACACCCACAACATCAAATGGACGCACAACGGCGTTGACCGCACCATCTCCCTGCAAAACATCATGCAGTACGGCGATATGTCGCAAAACCACCTCTTAAGCAACGGCGACATCGTTTACGTTCCGAACAACAGCAACAGCAAAGTATACGTTATGGGTGAAGTCGGCCGCCAAGCCACCCTGCCTATCGGCAACCACGGCCTGAACCTCACTCAAGCCTTGGGTGAAACCGGCGGCATGAACCAAGCCTTGGCAGACGCAACCGGCGTATTCGTCATCCGCCGTGCGCCCGAAGATGCGGCCAAACCTATCCACATTTACCAACTTAACCTGAAAGACGCGACCGCTTACGCCTTGGGCAGCGACTTCGACCTGCGTCCGAACGACGTTGTTTATGTGACTGCCGCTCCGGTTACCCGTTGGAACCGCGTAGTGTCGCAATTGACCAGCTTCTTCAGCAACGTCAACGCCATCGACAACACGTTCAAATAATCTGACGGCGCCTGACAGCACCTGCTGTCAGGCAAAACGGCAGGCCGGTTATTTATCGTCTGACGACATATAAACAAAACCCGTTCAGACCGACCAAATATCCGACCGCAAACCGTTTTATCATGATTTGACCCTATACAAGAAAAAAATACCGCTTCTCTTATGTTTCAAAATATTTTAGTAGTATGCATGGGAAATATCTGCCGCTCCCCGATAGCGGAGCGCATCTTGCAGAAAAAGCTGCCCGGACACCGTGTCAGTTCGGCTGGCATCAACGCATTGGCGGGAAAAGATGCCGACTTCCAAGCCATTAAAACCGCCCTTAAACACGGCGTAGTCGTTGCCGGACACACCGCCCGCCAACTGACCCCTGAAATGTGCAACGCAGCAGACCTGATTTTGGTGATGGAGCCGGCCCATATCGATATGGTTGCCGACATCCTGCCTTCCGCGCGCGGGAAAACCATCCTGCTCGCCCAATGGCTGCCCAAGAAAAACATACCCGACCCGTTCAAACAAAGCAGCGAAATGTTTGAAGCCGTATTCCAACAAATACAAAGCGCAGCCGAGACTTGGGCTGAAAAATTGAACGGACCAACCCCGGCATAACACTCACTTACGCCGGATTCAATCAATTAAATCCAAACAGAAAGCCTACTGATGTATAAACAATATCCGTCATCAGCATCCTCCAACAACGACGAAATCGATTTCGGCCAACAACTGCACAATCTGTGGCTGCACAAATCCAAAATCGCCACCGCATTGATTGCGGGCGGCTTGCTTGGTGCCGTTTTCAGCTTTGCGTCCACGCCTGTCTACCGCGCCGACGCCATGTTGGAAATCGAAACCAAACAAAACCAGATTCTGACCGAAATCAACAACATGCTTTCCAACGAGCCGGCGCCTTCCGAAGCCGAAATCGAATTGGTCCAATCCCGCATGGTCATAGGAAAAACCGTTGACGAGCTTCAGCTTGACCAAGAAGTCAAAGCCACCTACTTCCCGGTTTTCGGCAACATGATTCACAACCTCAGCGGCAACGACGATCCGATTTTGAAAATCGGTACATTTACCGTTTCCGAAGAATGGATCAACAAACCCTTCAAACTGACCGTCAAAGACAGCAAAAACTATATCCTGACGCTCCCGAACGGTACGGCCAAAGAAGGCCGCGTCGGCACTCCGCTGAAAATCAATAACGAAACCGTTCTGAAAGTCGACCAAATCCTTGCCGAAACAGAGCAGGATTTCGAGTTGACCAAGTTTTCCAAGCTCAGCGCCATCGAAAACATCAAAAACCAACTCTCGGTCATCAGCAAAGGCAAAACCAGCCCCATCATCAACCTTGCCTACACCGATGTTGATCCGAAAAAAACCAGCGCCGTCCTCAACAGCATCGCCGACAACTACGTCGCGCAAAACCGCGAACGCGACATTCAAGTCGCCTCCAGCGGCTTGGCGTTCATCAGCGAAGAATTGCCTCGTCTGAAAGAAACCCTGCAAGAAGCAGAAAACAAACTCAATGCTTACCGCGAACGCGCCGGTTCGCTCGACATTCCACTTGAGTCCAAAGGCGCGCTTGAAAGCCTGACCAGCATCGAAACCCAAATCACCCTGCTCAAAACCGAAGAAGCAGGCTTGGCGGAACTGTATACTCCGGAACACCCTTCCTATAAAGCCGTTTTGGACAAACTGGCGGTACTCGAACGTGCCAAAAGCAAAATCAACCAGCAAATCGCCGGCCTGCCCAACACCCAACAGGAAGTCATCCGCCTGACCCGCGACGTAGAAACCAACCAAGCGACCTACGTCCAACTCTTGGCGAAACAACAAGAACTCAACATCATGAAAGCCAGCGCGCAAGGCAATGTCCGCGTCGTTGACCATGCCTACACGCCGGAACAACCGATCGCCCCGCGCAAAGCCGTCATTACCGCATTAAGCGCGCTTGCCGCAGGCGCGCTCGCCTCCATGTGGGTCATGCTGCAAGGCCGTATGCGCCGAGGCATCACGTCGTCTGAAGAGATTGAAAACCTCAATCTCGAAGTTGCCGCCCTCGTACCCTACTCCAAAACCCAGCAAAAACGCGACCTGTTGAAACGCAAATTCAAATCCCTGACCGGCCGCTCCAATTATCTGCTGGCAAACGAGGACGCCTCCGACGTCGCCGTCGAAGCCATCCGTGCCCTGCGTACCAACATCTACTTCTCTATGCTGGATGCGCGCAACAATGTCCTCATGATTACCGGTGCGGCGCCGGAAGCGGGCAAATCCTTTATTTCCGCCAACCTCGCCACCGTAATGGCACAATCAGGCAAACGCGTATTGCTGATCGATACCGACATGCGTAAAGGCTATTTGGACCAACTGTTCAAACTGACGCCCGAATACGGCTTGGCAGACATCCTTTCCGGCCATGTCTCCCCTGCTAAAGCCGTCTGTGAAACGCGGATTGAAAACCTGCACCTCATCAGCAACGGCGGTTATCCTAAAAATCCGTCCGAGCTGCTGATGGACAGCCGCTTCACAGAATTGCTGGCAAACGCCCAAAAACGTTACGACTACGTGATTATCGACACCCCGCCTGTCCTCGCAGTGACCGACGCAACTATCGTCGGACAACTGGCAGGTACGGTTCTGCTGGTCAGCCGCTACGGCAACACCACCACCAGAGAGCTTGAAATCAGTGCCGACCGTCTGCGTCAGAACAAGATCAATATCAAAGGCGTCATCCTGAACGGCATGAAGCGCGAAGCCAACAGTATGTATGACTACTACGCCTACCATTCTCCGCAGGATGGCAAGAAACCGGTTAAAAAAGAAGCGCCGGAAAACAAAGCTTAAAGTCGAATGAGCCTTTCTTCTGCTAAAAAGGTCGTCTGAAACTGAAAAATCAAGTTTTAGACGACCTTTTATCATCCCTTGCGACAGACGCGATAAAAATCACTCTATTTAAACTTAAACAAGAGAATGGCGTATCACTTTAAAGTCCGCTCCCCTATTCGCCGTACAATATTCCCATCTCCGCAGCCTTCAGATTGTTGTAAACAAAAGACAGCCCCTTTTCATCTTTACAATTGATTGAAGCCGATACCTCCAACAACTTCACACCGCTCCGACCACACTCCCTACCCAGTGCCAATTGCACCTGACTCCCTTTTAAATCAAACACGATTTATCTTATTGTTTATATTTAAATTTTTTTCAATACACCCAAACCTCCTCCCCATTACCAAACCTTCATACCACAAAATATCAAAAGAAAATATAACTAACTGTATTTATTCCATTTACCGCCATTGCAAATAACTACCGATATTCTCGTCATATCATTAACAATAAATTACAGAAAACAGTATAATAACCATCCCAGTCCGTTTTCCGATCTCACCTTATGACCGCAGTACCCGACTCTTCCCGTACGCTCTCTGTCAAGCCGGCAAACAGAATGACCGCCGACACAGTCAGCCCTGCACTGCTGCCCCAACAGACAGCAGGCAATCGGTACGCCGGTACTGCCTATCAAGTCAACAAAATCACCTACGCCTCCGGTCTGACACGCTTAACCGCACCCAAGCCGCAACCCAAACCTGTCGAGTTGACGCCGGAGGAAGAATTCTCGCTATTGCAAAACAGCGAGCAGCAAGGCATCCCAACCGAACACCACTTATCTGCCTATACCCGCCTGGCCGAAGCAGGAATGCCGGAAGCGCAGCACGTCCTGATGCGCTTTTACCAAGAACGCAACGAATCCCAAATGTACCACTGGGCGCAGCTTGCCTCAGCGCAAAACTCCGCCGAAGCCCAATACTGCCTTGCCTACCGCCAAAGCCTGAAGCCTGATTTTGAAAGCGCAATCAAGTTGTATCGACAAGCGGCGGAACAAGGATTTGCCCCTGCACATTGGCAATTGGGGAAAATATACTACCGCGGTATCGGTGTAAAAGCCGACTCAGCCCAAGCCGAAATCCATTTACGGCAGGCAGCGGAAGCTGGGTTTATCGCTGCACAAATTATGTTGGGCGACTTGCTTGCCGCGCAAAATCAGGCGGAATCCATGACCTGGTATCGGAAAGCCGCCGCAAAAGGTAGCGGGGATGCCGCTGCCGCTTTGGCGCAGCACAGTCTGACAGGCAAACTGACCGGACGCGACCCGCTCCAAGCCATGCGCCACACCCGTTTTGCTGCAGACCGCCGCCATCCGGAAGCTTTGCGCATTATGGGCGACCTCTACCGCTACGGACTAGGTGTCAAAGCCGACCCGCACGCAGCGCACGACTATTACCACCGTGCCGCGACACTCGGCAGCGCCACCGCCATCCAAAAGCTGCTCAGTGATGCTGCGCTGCACAATCCCCAACAGTATGAACAAATCCGGGAAGCCGCCCTGTTCTTCCAAAAAACGGAACAAACCTTCCGCAATGCCGAAGCATGTCATTACGGCATAGGAACAGCGGTGGATTACGACCGCGCCAGAAAACTGTATTTGGAAGCCGCCGAATTCCATCACAAAAATGCCGCCGCCGCATTGGGCAAATTGTATTATTACGGACAAGGCGTTGAGGCCGATTTCCAATCTGCCGCCCATTGGTTTGAAATCGCGGCGGAACAAGGCCATACCGAAGCGCAATACTATTTGGCACGACTCTATTACCACGGGCAAGGCGTCTCCAGCCATATTCCTACTGCCTGCCGCTGGTTGCAGGCAGCCATCAACGGCTGTTATGAAAATCCCGATGCTTTGCGCCCCCTGTTAGCAAAATGGCAGAAAGAAGCAAGCCTTTAAACCCGACGGCATCCCGCTATCAAATCCAAACTTATATAGTGGATTAAATTTAAATCAGGACAAGGCGACGAAGCCGCAGACAGTACAGATAGTACGGAACCGATTCACTTGGTGCTTCAGCACCTTAGAGAATCGTTCTCTTTGAACTAAGGCGAGGTAACGCCGTACTGGTTTAAAGTTAATCCACTATAAAACAAATGGCTCTAGACCGACAGAAATACCCTGTTAGACTAGAGCCAATCGTTTTCAGACGACCTCTCCCAGATAAATCAACATCAGGCAGCGAAACCATCAACCTTGCTGCACATCTTATTCAAGGAAACCACATGCGCGCCGTTATTCAAAAAGTAAGTCATGCCCAAGTTGACGTCCTGAGCGAAGGACACCGCGAAACCAGCGGCAAAATCAGTCGCGGCTTTTTGATTCTTTTAGGCATTACACACGATGACAACGAGACCGATGCCTCCTATATCGCCGACAAAATAGCCAATCTGCGCATTTTTGAAGATGAAGCCGGAAAATTGAATCTGTCGCTTAAAGACACGGGCGGCTCAGTCTTGCTCGTTTCGCAGTTCACCCTCTATGCCGATGCGCGCAGCGGCCGCCGCCCCTCTTTTTCCGCTGCCGCCCCTGCCCAACAGGCAGAATCCCTGTATCAACGCACTGCAGAATTATTGCGCGCCCACGGTCTGTCGGTAGAAACCGGCCGCTTCCAAACCCATATGCAGGTTTCACTCTGCAACGACGGCCCTGTTACCCTGCTGCTGGATTCTAAAAAGCTGTTTTAACACAAACCCGATGAACAGCATGGTTGACCAACATTCTGATAAGACAGCGAAGTCTTAAGGCAAAAATAACGCTGAGGTCGTCTGAAAAGCTTATTCGCGGTTGCGCGCGTGCCAGAAATAACGCCATACAAAACAAGGGAAGGCGAATATCAGGTAGAGGCAGACTACGGTAGCGTAAAACTCCCAGTCTTGATGCTGAACCGCGCCGGCGCGGGATTCGAGGATGTAGGCGAGGATGGCGGTCAGAATGAAACCCGCCGCCAATTCGACGAGGTGATGCCCGAAATGTTTGCGCTTGAGCGGAATCACGCCGAAAAACTTAGTGGTCACGAAGGGGGCATTGGCGAAGATGAGTGCCAATACCAAAAGGATGTACATGGATGCGGTCATGATGTATGTGTCTTTCTGTTTTCAGACGACCCTTTGCTTCAAAGGGTCCTTGGATTCGGATTTCAAGTGCAACACTAGTGTATCAGTGGTTTGAACAGATTCAAGAATAAAACACTTGGCGTTTCGTAGCCAAGTGTTTTTCTTGGCCGGTGGTTCAACTCATCTTGAACC
>NZ_CALNWV010000007.1:0-84001 GCF_940793045.1 Neisseria sp. Marseille-Q2251 | reverse complement strand
GACGAAGCCGCAGACAGTACAGATAGTACGGAACCGATTCACTTGGTGCTTCAGCACCTTAGAGAATCGTTCTCTTTGAGCTAAGGCGAGGCAACGCCGTACTGGTTTAAAGTTAATCCACTATATTGCACCGTATGCCCGTTCACCCCCAAAGCCAAGCCCAAACGCTGCGCCCTTCGCCTTGCAGCAACACCAGCGTTCGACAGGCGGAGGCTGTGTTCATACATTCCAGCCCGATGCCGTGTACGGCAAGTTCGGCAGCAATTTTCGGGTGGAGGAACTGCTGCTTCTCTCCTGTGCCAACAATAATGACTTCGGGCCAACCGTCCGACTCGGAGGTCGTCTGAAACAGGTCGTCGGCAGTCAGTTCGGACGGCGTTTGCACGTTCATCGCTTCAATTTTGCCGTTGCGCCAGATGATGGGCGCGGTGTAGGTTTTGCCGCCCGCTTCGATTGCGCCCGCCCGATAAGCGGTCAGGCTTAGGGTTTCATCGGTTTTGTTTTCTTCAATCAGCATTTTTCTTCCGTTTCTTTCTCGGCTTGATACATCTATTTTAAACAGGCCTTGCCCCCTTTCGCTGCGTTCCGTAAAAAAGGTGCAAAATCAGGCAATTTCAGGTAGGATGGGCGACTTTAGCCTGCGCCTTCCGCCCTTGCAAAATCAGCATTATATCAATCTGCGGCGGCGGTGCGTTTCGGGCTTTCTGAATTTCTGTTTTTACTTTTTGATTTAAGAAAATCGGCTCACAAGGAGGCACAATGAAGCCAGTAAACATCGGTCTTTTAGGTTTAGGTACGGTCGGCGGCGGTACGGCTGCCGTGTTGCAGGACAATGCGGCGGAAATCAGCCGCCGTTTGGGACGCGAAGTGCGCATCAGTGCCGTATGCGACTTGAGCGAAGAAAAAGCCCGCCAAATCTGCCCGTCCGCAGCCTTTGTCAAAGACCCGTTCGAACTGGTCGCGCGTGAAGACGTCGATGTCGTCGTCGAATTGTTCGGCGGTACCGGCATCGCCAAAGATGCGGTGTTGAAAGCCATTGAAAACGGCAAACACATCGTTACCGCCAACAAAAAACTGCTCGCCGAATACGGCAACGAAATCTTCCCGTTGGCGGAAGAAAAAAATGTCATGGTGCAATTTGAAGCGGCTGTGGCGGGCGGCATCCCGATTATCAAAGCCCTGCGCGAAGGCCTCGCCGCCAACCGCATCCGCAGCATCGCCGGTATCATCAACGGCACCAGCAACTTCATCCTCTCCGAAATGCGCGAAAAAGGCAGCGCGTTTGCCGACGTATTGAAAGAAGCGCAAGCATTGGGTTACGCCGAAGCCGATCCGACCTTCGACATCGAAGGCAACGATGCAGGCCATAAAATCACCATCATGAGCGCGCTGGCATTCGGTACGCCGATGAACTTCTCCGCCTGCTACCTCGAAGGCATCAGCAAACTCGACAGCCGCGACATCAAATACGCTGAAGAACTCGGCTACCGCATCAAACTTCTAGGCATCACCCGCAAAACCGACAAAGGCATCGAATTGCGCGTCCATCCGACCCTGATTCCCGAAAGCCGCCTCTTGGCAAACGTCAACGGCGTGATGAACGCCGTGCGCGTCAATGCCGATATGGTGGGCGAAACCTTATATTACGGCGCGGGCGCAGGCGCATTGCCGACCGCTTCCGCCGTGGTTGCCGACATCATCGACATCGCCCGCCTGATTGAAGCGAATACCGACCACCGCGTACCGCATCTGGCGTTCCAACCCGCGCAAGTCCAAGCGCAAACCATCCTGCCTATGGACGAAATCACCAGCAGCTACTACCTGCGCGTCCAAGCCAAAGACGAACCGGGTACGCTGGGACAAATCGCCGCGCTTTTAGCAAAAGAAAACGTGTCCATCGAAGCCTTAATCCAAAAAGGCGTAATCGACCAAACCACCGCCGAAATCGTGATTCTGACCCACAGCACAGTCGAGAAACACATCAAACGCGCCATTGCCGCCATCGAAGCATTAAGCTGCGTGGAAAAACCGATCACCATGATCCGCATGGAAAGCCTGCATGACTGAGCCGAAAAACGAAATGTCCGCTGAAGAGCAAGCCGCAGCGCGTAAAAAAGCAAAAGCCAAAATCCGCACCATCCGCATTTGGGCGTGGGTCATTTTGGCGTTGCTCGCCGCGACCGCCCTGCTCTCCCAATGCGCCATGTCTAAACCGCAGGCAAAGCAGAACATCTTTGAGTCTTGCGTGAAAAACATCCCCTTTGCCGAAAAATGGCAAAACGATTTGAAAGAAAGGGGTTTGGATTCAAACAACAGCAAACTCGCCGCCGATTACTGCACCTGTATGTGGGACAAGCCTTTGGACAAACTTTCCGAAGAGCAAATCCGTTCATTAGGCAAACTCAGCCCGCAAGAACAGCTCGACCTGCTCGGCGGTGCGCAAGCATTTGAAGATCGCGACAAGCAGTGTGTGGCAGGTTTGAAGGCTGAATAATCCGGTTTCAACCATAACAAAGGTCGTCTGAAAAACTCCGTTTGGGATTTTCAGACGACCTTTTTTATTGATAAGGGATTGACTTCAAATCAGGATGGAACAACAAACTATGCTCGGACGATCGGTTTTTTCCCTTCCAACCAAGCCGTCAGTTTTTCCTCATCCAAAAACCAATGGCAGATTTCTTTGTTCCCATCTAATAAGACGGGGACAAGCTCGTTATATTGTTCTTCTAAAACAGGGTCTTCATCGACATCGAAGATTTCCAACTCAAAACCGAATGCCTCTTGATACGGCTTGAGCTGTTCACGCATTTTGTGACAGAGACTGCAATATTCTCGGAACATCAGGGTCAGCTTCATGGCGGATGCTTTGCGGTGTGATAAACGAAAACGGATTGTAAGATAAAGGCGGCGATTAATGCAAAGGTCGTCTGAAACCTTGGATTTCGGTTTCAGACGACCTTTAAGAATGCTTTTAGATAAGATTAGGATTGCACATTAATGCCGGCAGTAACGGTCGTTTGCGCATTGTTGGCATTCAGGAAAGAAGCCGCCAATTCGCCGCAGCAGCCGCAACAGGTAGCAACGCCCAATTGAGCCTGTAAATCGCTCATGGTACTGGCACCGGCTGCGATGGTTTCTTTAATGTCGTGGTCGGTAATGGCGTTGCAAATGCAGACAAACATAATGTGCTCCGTGTTTTCTTTCGCTCAGTATTGATAGTGTGTTTTATTCTTAAACGTGAATATAAATAAAAACAGTTTGCATTGCAAGACTGCTTTGAATGGTTTTATTTGGTAATTTTCTATTAATTTCCTTATTTTGATTTATTTAATAGATTAGCAAGAGTATTCTAGAAAACAGCAAAGTCGCGCACCTCATAACATTTCACAGCGAATAAAAAAATACAGGCTGCGCAACGGCAAGCCTGTATTTTTTATCTTTTCATTTTGCAATACCCGCTATTTCCCCTTCACATCAATCACCCAAACTTCCGACTGAGAACCCAAGCGCAGCGGAATCCCCCAGAAACCGTAGCCGGACGTAACAAAAAAGTGTCTTCCGCCGATTTCCTCGTAGCCGTAGGCAAGGCGGTAGAGCGTGCGGACAATCAGGTTCGCCGGCGCGATTTGACCGTTGTGTACATGGCCGGAAACTTGAACATCAATAGGCAGCGTGGCGTGCGCCTCGACTTCGGTCGGGCGGTGATCCATCAGCAAAACAGGCTGGTCGGTATTGTGGTTTTCCAGCAACTGCGCGACAGACGGACGGTCGTGATCCAAGTCATCATTGCGGCCGACGAGCAAGAAAGCATCTTGTTGCAACACTTGGTTGCCAAGTACGGTAATGCCCGCCGCTTCAAGGTCATGGCGGATGCGCGCGCTGTCGCCGAACATATCGTGATTGCCCAAAGTCGCGTAAACACCCAGCGGCGCTTTCAGACGACCCAGATGCGGCTGCATATTCTCTTTGCGGTAGGCATCAACGTTGTCGTCCATCAAATCGCCCGGCAACAGGATTAAATCGACTTTTTCGCGGTTCATGATGTCCACCAGCTTATCCAGTTGCCGCGCGCCGAACAAAATTCCCAAGTGCAGGTCGCTTGCCACGCCGATGCGCAGCGGTTTGTCCATTTTCTTATCGATCACGACGGTCTGATGACGGACGACGGGCGTATAGGCGTTGTACAGCCCAAAGCCAACCAAACCGAACACAAACAACGGCGCGAACAACCGCAGGCTGCGCGACAGCGACCGGCTAGCCACGAATTTGCGCAGCAGAAGAAACAGGATAAACGTCGCCAATGCCGCATACATCACAAACAGCAGCAACACCATCCAAAACGCCATGATGCGGAACATAAAATGACCTAACTCCAACAAAAGCCCTGCCAGCAGGCCGTTAGTCACGAAATACGACACCCCCATGAGCCAACGCCTGCCCACCTTACCGACCACCGGCGCGAACAGCCATTGCAACGAACGCCCCAACCCGAACGTGAAAAGCTGGAGCAATAGAATCATAATCAAAAACATCGTACCAAACATAAAGCGAACCTGTTGAAAATCAGAACACAAACGGCGGATTCTATCATATCCGCCCTTTCAGACGAGGTCGTCTTAAAACCTTAAGTGCTATAATATTGTCCGAAAAACTCAATAAACTGAAAAGGAAACACAATGCCCCGCCCGCAAACTTCCATCATCCCCGACCACGCCCAAGCCGGCATATTCATCGAAGCCGACATCCGCGACCACCGTTACGACGACATCAAAACCTCCTGCCGAAGCTCACTTGAAGCCTTGGAGAAACTCAAAACCCGCTTTCCAGAAGACATTTTAGGCATGACCATCGCCTTCGGCAGCGAAGCATGGAAAGCGTTCGGACATGCAGAAGAAGGCAGCGAAATCAAGCCCTTCCCCGTGATGGGCAACGGTCTTGCACCCTCAACCCAACACGATATCTACATCCACATCCAAGCCTGCCGCCAAAAAGCCGCCTTCGCGCTCGCACAATCCGTCTTTGCCGCGTTCGGCGACAGCATCAGCATCGCCACCGAGGAACACGGCTTGCGCCTGTATGAAGACCGCGGACTGGACGGCTTCGTCGATGGCACTGAAAATCCGCAAGGCGATGAAAACGTCCGCAATGTCGCCATTATTCCCGAAGGCCGACCCGATGCCGGCGGCAGCTACGTCCTGCTGCAAAAATACCTGCACGACCTGAAAAAATGGGATGCCGTCCCCGTTGCCGAACAAGAAGCCAGCGTTGGCCGCAGCAAAGAAACGAATGAAGAGTTCAGCAAAGACGTGCGCCTACCTGATTCGCATTTGGGCCGCGTCAACCTGAAAGAAAACGGCGTGGGTCTGAAAATCGTCCGCCGCAGCCTGCCCTTCGGCAAAATCAGCGGCGAACACGGTCTGATGTTCACTGCCTACTGCCATACCTTGCACAACATCGAAGTACAGCTTTTGCACATGTTCGGCGATGCCGACGGCAAAACCGACCTGCTGCTCAAGCATCTCTCGACTGCTGTTTCCGGCGCATATTACTACGCCCCTTCGGTCGAGCGTTTGCAAAATTTATAAAACCGCGTTGCCGATGTGAAATATCGAAACCCTAAGACGAAAGGTCGTCTGAAAACCCACAATCAGGTTTTCAGACGACCTTTTTCATGACGTTTGTAGGAAATTCAATTATTATCCCCACCTAATTTCAAAACTAATAATAAAAAGGGAAACAGTTTTGCTGAAATATTATGGATTGCCGTTTTGGGCAGTCGGCGTCATCGCTTCGTTCGCTTTGCCGTTTGTACCGCATTGGGGCGTGTGGCTGGCGGCGGCATTGGTTTTGCTGGCGGCTTCGCGGCGGTTTGCAGCGGCGGGAATGATGCTGTGTGTCCTGCTTGGCGCGGCTTACGGCGTGTTTCGGACGGAAGCGGCTTTGTCGTCGCAATGGCCACTGAACGGGGCTTCGGAGTCGGTGTTGACGGTTGAAGTCGCGGATATGCCGCGCGGTGACGGGCGGCGGGTGCAGTTTGAGGCGAAGGCGTGGACGGAGGATGGGCGGCAGTTTGATTTATTACTGTCGGATTATCAGAAACGCGATTGGGCGGTGGGCAGCCGCTGGAAGGTGTCGGCACGGCTCAAGCCGGTTATCGGCGAAGTGAACCTGCGCGGGTTGAACCGCGAGGCTTGGGCGTTGGCAAACGGTTTGGATGGCGCGGGTACGCTGGGCAAAGGCAGGAGCTTGGTTCGCGAGGGAGGCGGTGTCAGCTTGGCGGTGTGGCGCGATGCGGTTAGCCGCCGTTGGCAGGCTGTCGGGGCGGACAGTCCGGATTTTTCGGACGGTATCGGATTGATGCGGGCTTTGAGCATAGGCGAACAATCGGCATTGAGACCCGAATTGTGGCAAGCATTCCGACCTTTGGGCTTGACGCACTTGGTCAGCATTTCGGGGCTGCACGTTACGATGGTGGCAGTTTTGGCGGGTTGGCTGGTCAAACTGATTTTCAGACGACTGCCTTGGATACCAGCTAAACCGCGCGTATGGATTTTGGCGGGCGGCGCGGCAGGGGCTTTGTTTTATGCGTTGCTGGCGGGCTTTTCCGTGCCGACGCAGCGCAGCGTTTTGATGTTGGCGGCGTTTGCCTGGGCTTGGTGGCGCGGCGGCCTGTCTTCGGGCTGGACGGCGTGGTGGCAGGCTTTGGCAGTAGTGTTGCTGCTTGATCCGCTGGCGGTTTTGGGCGTAGGCACTTGGCTGTCGTTCGGCTTGGTTGCCGCCTTGATTTGGGCTTCAGCGGGTCGTCTGAAAGAACGCGGCTGGCGTTTGGCTGTACGCGGACAATGGGCGGCGACGGTGTTGTCGGTGGTATTGTTGGGCTATATTTTTGCGTCGTTGCCCATCATCAGCCCTTTGGTCAATGCGGCGATGATTCCTTGGTTTTCTTGGGTGCTGACGCCGTTGGCGTTGTTGGGGTCGGTGTTGCCGTTTGCGTCTTTGCAATGGGTGGCGGCAGGTTTGGCGGAATACACTTTGTGCGGCTTGGTTTGGCTGGCGGAGGTATCGCCTGAATTTGCCGTAGCCGCCGCGCCTGTGCCGCTGTTGGTTTTGGCTCTTGCGGCGGCTTTGCTGTGGCTGTTGCCGCGCGGACTGGGGCTGCGGCCTTGGGCGTGTTTGGTGTTGGCTGGATTTGTGTTTTACCGCCCCGAACGACTGGACGACGGGTTGGCGCGGATTACCGTGATGGACGCGGGACAGGGTTTGTCGGTATGGGTACAGACGCGCGACCGCAACCTGCTGTTTGACACGGGTACGGCGCAGGCGGCGCAAACAGGTATCGTGCCAAGCCTGAACGCCATGGGCGTGCGCCGTTTGGACAAGCTGATTCTGTCGCATCACGACAGCGACCACGACGGCGGTTTGGATGCCGTTTCCGATATTGAAATCGGCGAAACGTTGGCGGGGCAGCCTGAGTTTTATCCGAACGCAAAATTTTGTGCCGAAGCGCAATGGCAATGGGACGGTGTGGATTTCGAGTTATTGAGGTCGTCTGAAAACCCGGGCGGCGAAGACAATGACCGAAGCTGCGTCTTGCGCGTCGTTTCTGACGGACAGGCTTTGCTGGTTACGGGTGATTTGGGCGTGAAGGGCGAAGCAGAACTGGTAGAACGCTACGGCAGCTCGCTGTACAGCCAAGTTTTGATATTGGGACACCACGGCAGCAATACGGCTTCATCCGGCGGCTTCCTAAACACCGTCGCGCCCAAATATGCCGTCGCTTCCAGTGGCTACGCCAACGCCTACAAACACCCCACCCCCGCCGTCCAAACCCGCGTCCGCGCACACGGCGCGACTTTGTTGCGGACGGACTTGTCGGGTGCATTGGTATTTGAGCTGGGTGGCGATGAAATTTTTAAAGGTCGTCTGAAGAAGGATAAGTTTTATTGGCAGAAAAAGCCGTTTGAGTAAATGTGTTCGCTGTATGGAAGAAATGGATTTTCAGACGACCCCGAAGGCATGATGAAGAAAAAATATAGTTATCCTTGCTTTATGTGAATCCAGTTGTGGATATATTGGATTACTTTTTGATACTAAAAGGAAAAATAATACTGCCCAAAAAACAGGCAGGGGCGAAATAGAGATTTCAGACGACCTTTATCACGCGATTGCGATCATCCGTCCTCATTTACCGTCGCCCAAATGGCGGTGGTAAAACCGGTCGATATCCGCTATCGCCTTTTCATCATTCGGCCTCAAATCGATTTTCAAATCGGCAAGCCGTATCAGCATCAGGTCTTCTTGTTCCGCCACAGCGCAGCTCACTTCCCCGCTGCTGCGAAGATGCGCGATGAGTTCGTCCAGCTGCCGTAAGGCGTTTTCGTAGGCGGTGTTTTGCGTGTCTTCTGCCATATAGGTTCCGTTTCTCATAGACAATAAAAAATGGCGGGGAATCAATCCCGCCATTATTCTACGGCATAAGCCGCACGTTTAATTAAGCAGCCTGAATGTTAGCAGCTTGTTTGCCTTTAGGGCCGGTGGTTACGTCGAAAGATACGCGTTGACCTTCTTTCAGGGTTTTGAAACCATCCATGTTGATCGCTGAGAAGTGAGCGAACAGATCTTCGCCACCTTCATCAGGAGTGATGAAACCAAAACCTTTAGCGTCGTTAAACCATTTTACGATACCGGTTGCCATTAGAAACTTCCTATACTTAAAAATTAACAAAATCAGCAAAATAAGGCATACAGCAAACTTAAACGTTCAGCGTTTCTCCCTAGCTTTATATACTTGGTCGAGTGCCAGCTTCTGCTTAACCGTCTTTTTACATTTGTTAAGTCAAAACGTCAAGCCATACAAGGGAAAAAATGCGAAAATGGCGGAAACCGACCAAAATACAACAGAAATCGAAATAAACCTTATAATCACTTTATTTATAGATTCATTTGGTATCAAACCTTTCACAAGGTCGTCTGAAAACAAACCCTCTTCCACAAAGCCAA
Source organism: Neisseria sp. Marseille-Q2251 (assembly GCF_940793045.1). Classification (NCBI taxonomy): domain Bacteria; kingdom Pseudomonadati; phylum Pseudomonadota; class Betaproteobacteria; order Neisseriales; family Neisseriaceae; genus Neisseria; species Neisseria sp. Marseille-Q2251. Next base: position 75,001 of record NZ_CALNWV010000007.1, on the reverse strand, counting down.
AATATTTATGAACAACCCAAACACACATCACGAATCCGATACTCTTTTAAGCGACCAAAAAACCGCCCCACCGAAACGTTACGGCGTATTTTTGCTGAACGACGATTACACCACGATGGAATTCGTCGTCGAAATCCTAACCGAAATCTTTATGCTCGGAGAAGAGCAGGCGGTGGCGGTAATGCTCTTGGTTCATCACGAAGGCAAAGGCTTGTGCGGCACTTACACACGGGACATCGCCCAAACCAAACAACAACAAGTCATGCAGCGGGCAAAAGCCGAAGGGCATCCGCTGCAATGTATTGTCGAGGAGATTTAATATGCTTTCACCCGAATTGGAACAGATTTTGCAACAGCTTTACCGCGAGGCGCGTAAGGCTCATTATGAATTTATCAGCCTCGAACATCTGCTTTTGGTGTTAATCGAAGAAGATGCCTCCGTCCCCAACGTCCTCAAGCTCTGCGGCGCGGATTTGAAAGTGGTGTCCGAACAACTCGCCGCCAGCGTTGCCGAAAATACCCCGCAGATTCCCGACCACCTTTTAGACACGGTCGAAACCCAGCCCACGCTCGGCTTCCAACGTGTCATCCAGCGCGCAATGGTGCATACCCAATCGGCGGGCAAAGGCTTGGTCGAGCCTTTGGACGTTTTGGTGGCGCTGATGAGCGAAACCGACAGCCACGCCGTCTATTTCCTCAAGCTGCAATCGGTTACGCGTTTTGAAGTTTTGCGTTGCATTGCCCACGGTGCAACTGAAGATGACGAACACAAAGGCTTTTCAGACGACCCCGACAATGATTCAGACGACCCTATCGAATCGAAAAGCGGCTCGTTGTCGGACTACACCGTCAACCTCAACGCCGAAGTCAAAGCCGGCCGCATCGACCCCTTAATCGGCAGAAAACACGAAATGGAACGGCTGGTACAAATCCTGTGCCGCCGCCGCAAAAACAATCCGCTTTTGGTCGGCGAAGCAGGCGTGGGCAAAACTGCGCTGGCGGAAGGCTTGGCGCATCAAATCGTCAACGGCGATATTCCCGACGCGCTCAAAGAGGCCGAAGTGTACGCGCTGGATATGGGTTCGCTTTTGGCGGGTACAAAATACCGCGGCGACTTTGAAGCTCGGGTCAAATCCGTCTTGAAGCAGCTCGAAAAAATCCCGCACGCCATTTTGTTTATCGACGAAATCCACACCATCATCGGCGCAGGCAGCACGAGCGGCGGCACGATGGACGCATCCAACCTGCTCAAACCCGCGCTGGCAAAAGGTTCGCTGCGCTGCATCGGCGCGACCACCTACGACGAATACCGCACTATTTTCGACAAAGACCATGCCTTAAGCCGCCGCTTCCAAAAAATCGACGTGGTCGAACCCACCGTCGCCGAGACCGTGCAAATTCTGCGCGGCTTGAAACCGATGTTTGAAGGTTTCCACCAAGTCCGCTACACGCAAGGCGCACTCGAAGCCGCCGCCGAACTCTCCGCCCGCTACATCAACGAGCGTTTCCTGCCCGACAAAGCCATCGACGTGATGGACGAAGCAGGCGCAGCGCAACGGATTTTGCCCAAATCCAAACAGAAAAAAGTCATCGGCAAAGCGCAAATAGAAACCGTCATCGCCAAAGTCGCGCGGATTCCTGAAAAAACCGTGTCGAACGACGACAAACAAGTGCTGCAATTCCTCGGCCGCGATTTGAAAAACATGGTTTACGGTCAGGAAAACGCCATCGACGCGCTGGTTGCTGCCGTCAAAATGTCGCGTTCCGGCCTCGCCCTGCCCGACAAACCCATAGGCAGCTTCCTCTTCTCCGGTCCGACCGGCGTCGGCAAAACCGAAGTCGCCAAACAGCTTGCCTACTCGATGGGCGTACCGCTGCAACGTTTCGACATGTCCGAATACATGGAGCCACACGCCGTATCGCGCCTCATCGGCGCGCCGCCGGGCTACGTCGGCTTTGACCAGGGCGGTCTTTTGACCGAAGCCGCCAACAAACATCCGCACTGCGTATTACTCTTAGACGAAATCGAAAAAGCCCACCCCGACATTTTCAACGTCCTCCTACAAGTCATGGACGCAGGCAAACTGACCGACAACAACGGCAAGAGTGCCGATTTCCGCAACGTCATCCTGATTATGACCACCAACGCAGGCGCGGAAAGCCTCAGCCGCCCCAGCCTCGGCTTTACCGCCAAGCGCGAACGCGGCGACGAAATGCAGGCGATCAACAAACTCTTCACGCCAGAGTTCCGCAACCGCTTGGACGCGATTATCCCATTTGCGCCCTTGTCCGAACCCGTCATCGCCAAAGTCGTGGACAAATTCCTGCTCCAGCTCGAGCACCAGCTCCTCGACAAAAAAGTCGAGGCCGAATTCACGCCGGCATTGCGCAAATATCTGGCGGAAAAAGGTTTCGACCCGCAAATGGGCGCGCGCCCGATGCACCGCCTGATTCAGGAAAAAATCCGCAAACCGCTCGCCGACGAACTCCTGTTCGGCAAACTCGCCGACGGCGGCTTCGTGCGGATAGACTGGGATGCGGCAAAAGAAGAAGCCGTGTTGAAATTCAAGAAAAACAAAGCCAAACCTGAAGCAGCAGCGGTTTGACGGATAAAGGCAAAAGGTCGTCTGAAAACAAGATTTCCGTTTTCAGACGACCTTTTTTAATGAAATCGTTTAGTTTCGCGAATGGTGTACGTCAATGATGTTTTTCAGGCGGATGTTGGCGACGTGGGTGTAGATTTGCGTGGTGTTGATGTTGGCGTGTCCGAGCATGAGCTGGACAGCACGCAAATCGACGCCGTGATTGACGAGGTGGGTGGCGAAGGCGTGGCGCAGGCCGTGCGGGCTGAGCGAGGTGATGCCGGCGGCTTCGGCGTAGTTTTTGACAATCATCCACGCGAGTTGGCGGGAGATGCCGCTGCGTTTTTGGCTGACGAAGACTTCGTCGCAGATTTTGTTTTTGAGCAGTAGCGGGCGCGATTCGGCGCAATAGCGTTCGACCCAGTAAACGGCTTCTTCGCCCATAGGCACGATACGCAGTTTGTCGCCTTTGCCTATGGTGCGGATGCAGCCGCGGTTGAGGTCGAGGTCGCCCAGTTGGAGCTTGACGGCTTCAGTTACGCGCAGACCTGTGGCGTACATGACTTCGAGCAGGGCTTTGTCGCGCAGGCCGTGCGGCGTGTCGGTATCGGGCGCGGCAAGCAGGTTTTCGATTTGCGCTTCGGTAATCAGTGTAGGCAGTTTTTGCGTCTGTTTCGGGGCTTTGAGGAAACGGGTCGGGTTGTCCGTCCGACGCTCGGTTTCTTCCAGCCAGGCGTATAGGCGTTTGCAGGCGGACAAGGCGCGCGCCTGCGAGCTGTGTTTTTCGTCCGCCGCATAGACGACATCCGCCAAATCGGCAGCTTCGGCATCCAGCCAGGTATGCCCGCCCGCTTCCAAACGCGCGGCGATTTTTTCCAAATCGCGGCGGTAGCCTTGCAAGGTGTTGTGGCTGAGACGGTCTTGCAGCCACAGGGATTCGAGCAGTTTGTCTATGAGTTCATCGGTCATGGAGTTTTATGGGCAGTCCGAAGATGGTGTATCGCAAGCATACTTAACTTTAAACACAGCATGTCATCCAATTCCCTCAATCCGCGCCGGCGGGAATCCATCGTAAAACTTGAGAAACATTGGTTTGAAAAACAGTTTCTGAATTTCAAAAATGGATTCCCGCCGTAGCCTGTCCTCGCGTGGGCGAGGCAGGAATGACGACAACCGATAAGTTACGTATCGAAAATAAAGTATAGTGGATTAACTTTAAATCAGGACAAGGCGACGAAACTGCAGACAGTACAGATAGTACGGCAAGGCGAGGCAACGCCGTACTGGTTTAAAGTTAATCCACTATAATTTAGCTATATCGTAGATCGAATATGAATCAGGACAAGCAACCCTGCCCTGATTGACGTCCATTATAAAAGGTCGTCTGAAAATGATATAAAAGGTCGTCTGAAAATGAAAACCTGCTTGGGCAGAACCCGCCATGTTCGTTTTCAGACGACCTTTTACTGCATTATCGGTTTATCGGGACAGCGTTTCCAAAACTTCCTGCGCGTGTCCGGCGACTTTGACTTTGCGCCATTCGTGGCTGATTTCGCCGTTTGCGTCCAAGACGAAGGTGCTGCGTTCAATGCCTAAAGACTCTTTGCCGTACAGCTTTTTCAGCTTGATCACGTCAAACATTTTGCACACGGTTTCGTCTTTGTCGCTCAACAATTCAAAATTGAAGCCTTGCTTGGCGCAGAAATTCTGATGCGATTTCACGCCGTCGCGCGAGATGCCGACGACGGTGTAGCCGAGTTCTTTGAATTGCGGCAAACGGGCGTTGAAATCTAAGCCTTCGGTGGTGCAGCCGGGCGTGCTGTCTTTGGGGTAGAAATAGACAACCAGCGGCAGATGTTCGGCGGAGTCAAAGTCGTTGCCGCTACTTGAGGGCAAAGTGAATCGGTATTGGGTCATGATGTATCCTTTCAGACGACCTAAGACGGAAATGTATAATGAATTAACTTTAAACCAGTACGGCGTTACCTCGCCTTAGCTCAAAGAGAACGATTCTCTAAGGTGCTGAAGCACCAAGTGAATCGGTTCCGTACTATCTGTGCTGTCTGTGGCTTCGTCGCCTTGTCCTGATTTAAATTTAATCCACTATAGTAGCGGATCAGGAAATAAAATGAATCCCAAACATAGCCGCTTTAGCGTTTCACCATAATCTTGCACACTGCGTCAGCGTTCGCTCAAATTCAGATAATTTCGCGTTCCCTGCAAATCGTTCAGCGCATTGAGCAACAGTTGGAAATGTTCGTCATTGCCTTGCAAATCCAACTCGTCGGCATTGACGGTCAGCAGCGGGGAATTTTGATAAAGGTGGAAAAACTGGCTGTACCCCTCGTGTATCCGCCCCAAATAGCCCTCAGGAAAAAGATTGATGATGCCGTCGCCGCGTTTTTGCAGGCGTTTGCGGTTGCCGTCCACGGCGGTTTGCAGGTAGATCACCAAATCGGGCGCGGGATACTGGGGCAGGATTTTTTGTTTCAAATCGGCGAAGAGCTGCTGCTCGTCTTCATTCAACACGACCGGCGTGAAAATCCGGTCCTTTTCCAACAGGAAATCAGCGACGACCATGCCGCCTTGTGCGTATTCGTTTTTGATGATGTCCACGCTTTCCGCGCGGCGCATCAGGAAAAAAAGCTCGGTTGCCAAGCCGTGATGTGAGGCGTTGGCGTAAAACTTCATAAGAAAGGGGTTGTGTTCGGGGTTTTCCGCCAGCGACATCGCGCTGAAATGTTCTGCAAGGCGGCGGCTCAATGCGTTTTTCCCGCTGCCGATGGAGCCTTCGACGACAATATAACGGTAGTTCATGGTTTGATGGATAATTTTGTTTTGATATTTTGGAAAGGGGCATTTTATCAGACCGACGGAATTTGCCCAAACCTGCCGCCGTCCTTCTTGAAAGGTCGTCTGAAAAAGGAAACTTCCAAGCCATTTCCCTTTTCAGACGACCTCTTGAACCTAGTTGCCTCAAATAAAAACTTTGACACGCGATTGAAGCAAACAGGCGTTTTTATAGTGGATTAACAAAAATCAGGACAAGACGACGAAGCCACAGACAGCACAGATAGTACGGAACCGATTCACTTGGTGCTTCAGCACCTTAGAGAATCGTTCTCTTTGAGCTAAGGTGAGGCAACGCTGTACTGGTTTAAAGTTAATCCACTATATTTCACCGCCTTGCCTCAAACGGCTTCCAACAGGCGTATGCCTTCATCGCCCAAAGCAGCCGCCAAATCCGCCGCCCGTCCGTGTCCGCCCAAAACAAAATCGGGCAGGATTTCAGCCAGCGGCTTCATCACAAAGCTGCGTTCGTGCGCGCGCGGATGCGGCAGGGTCAGATGCGGGTAGCTGCTGGAGATGCCGTCAAAGTCGATGATGTCCAAGTCTAACGTGCGCGGAGCATTGCGGAACGTGCGTTCCCGCCCGAAATCCGCCTCGATGCGGTTCAACACAGCAAGCAGCGAAACGCCGTCTAATGAAGTGCGGACGGAACAAACGGCGTTGACGAAATCAGGCTGATCGTCGTAGCCGACCGGCGCGGTTACGTACAGCGAGGAAGTTTTTTCGATTTGAATCTGCGGATGCGCCTCCAGCGCGGACAATGCGGCGCGGACTTGGCGGGCGGGGTCGGCAAGGTTGCTGCCCAAAGCGATGACGGCAAAATGGGTTGGCGGCATTTTCAGACGACCTCTTTAAAACGGCAGCGTTTTGGTTTTGGCAAGATAGACGATACAACCGACGCAAGCCATCGACAAAACATAAATGGCGTAAAACTTCGGCGAACGCGGACGGGATCGCATCATGACCATGCCCAGCCCGATGTAAACCAAGAGCAGCAGGATTTTGCTGCCGAGCCACGGCGAATTGAAAGGCGAAAAGTGGGTAATCTTCATCAGCCACAAGCCGGTAAAGAGCAGCATGGTGTCGTTGAGATGGGGAAGGGCTTTCCAGATGCCCGCCAAAGGTTTGTCGGGATGCCGCCAAAGCAGGAAAAAGCGGATATTGAACACCAAAATGGTGATGGTAACGAAAATCTGATGGCTGTATTTTACAAACAGATATTGCATAGCGGTCGCACGTTATTGTTTTTGAGAGAAGCGTCTATTCTACCGCAAACATTCATTCTTGACGTAACTTTTCAAACGCCAACAAATATGGCGGGCGGTTGCGGCGGTTGATAAAGCCGTAATGCAAAACGGCAAATTCATCCTGATGCAACTGCTGCGCCCAGTCTTCGATTGCCTGCGCTTCATGCTGCCCCGCCTCATGTCCTGGATATAAGACGGCAACCGCCAGCCCGCCCGTTTTCAGCAGCGATAAGGCGGATGACAACGCGCGGATACTGGTTGCCGCTTCTGTCGTACAACTTTTATCGCCGCCGGGCAGCCAGCCGAAATTGAATACCGCCGCGTCCAACGGTTCGCGGATATGGGCGGCTAGGTTTTCATGTCCGTCCCATATCAGTTCCACCCTATCCGCCATGCCCGCTTCTTCCAAGCGCATTCGCGTGTTTGCCAATGCCTGCTCTTGCACGTCAAACGCCCACACTTTTCCGCCGCTGCCGACCGAACGCGCCAGCATCAGCGTATCGTTGCCGTTTCCCGCCGTGCCATCCAAAGCTCGGGCATCGGGTTTTAAGGCTTGTTTGAGAAGCGAGTGTGCAAAAGGGAGGATGTTTTCAAGCTGCATAAGATGAAACCGTACAGAGGTCGGCTGAAAATAAAAATACCTTACCGGCTAAGCGGTAAGGTATCAGAATCGATTAATGCGTTACATACATTATTCGGCAGGTTGCACAGTTTCAACTTGAACCGGGGCAGCCGCAGCGGCTTGGGGTTTGTTCTCGTGTTGCAGGCTCACGGCACGGGCAGGAACGATAGTTGAAATCGCGTGTTTATAAACCATTTGGGTAACGGAAGTATTACGCAGCAGAACGACGTATTGGTCAAACGACTCGACTTGGCCTTGCAGTTTGATACCGTTGACCAGATAAATCGAAACCGGAACGTGCTCTTTACGCAACGCATTCAAAAAAGGATCTTGTAACATTTGTCCTTTAGCTGTCATATTCATAAGCTCCATTATTATGATTTTGAAATCGTTTTGAAAACGAACATGAGTCGGATTGTAGACCCGAACGAGAAAAATTACCAACTATTTTTCCGTAAGAATATGCAAACCTCTATCAAACAACGGGCTTCTCAACGATTTTCTACCACAATGTATTAAAAATTTATTTCAATACAAACAATTTTTGCAATCAGACATACGGCGGAGGATTTGGATTTTCAGACGACCTTGCCACCAAACAAAATCCTTTTATTACAAAATCTTAGCCAACCAACTCCAAAAAGGCTTCATCCCCAACCGCCCTACTCGTTCCGACTGCAATCTAAAAGGGGCACGCCTCGTGGCGCACCCCTTGTTTCGTCAGATTTATTTGCTGTGCTGTTTTTTCAAGCTGACTTTGGCTTTCTTTTTAAAACGGTTTTTCTCTTCCTTGCGACCCTCGCGTTTTTCGATGCGGTTGCTCAGACTGACGCGGCGCAAAGGTTTTTTCTTCGGTTTGTCTTCCGCGTTTTCATACGGATTTTCGGAAACATTGTATTGAATCCGCAGCGGCGTACCTTGCAGATTGAAAGCTTTGCGGAACGTCTGGGTCAGGTAGCGCGTATAGCTGTCGGAAATCGCGTGCAGCGAATTGCCGTGCACCACAATCACCGGCGGGTTCATGCCGCCTTGGTGGGCATAACGCATTTTCGGGCGCACCAAACCTGCGCGCGGCGGCTGTTGGCGTTCGATGGCGCTTTGCAGGACGCGGGTGATTTTCGGCGTCGGCATTTTGATCATGGCGGCGTTGTAGGCTGCCTGAATGCTGTCGAACAATCCGTCGATGCCGCGTTCTTTCAATGCGGAAATGAAGTGGAACTTGGCAAAATCGAGGAAATACAGTTTGCGGGAAATGTCGCGTTTGATCTGTTCGCGCCGCTCTTCGCTGATGCCGTCCCATTTATTAACGGCAACCACCAGCGCGCGCCCTGCTTCCAAAGCGAAACCGGCAATCGTGGCATCTTGGTCGGCGATGTCCTGCTGCGCGTCCAACACCAAAACGGCAACATTTGCCGCCTCAACCGCCTGCATGGCTTTGATAACGGAGAACTTTTCCACCGCCTCATCGACTTTGCCGCGACGGCGCACACCTGCGGTATCGATGATGGTAAACGGTTTGCCTTCGCGTTCGAAATCGATGTGGATGCTGTCGCGCGTCGTGCCTGCCATATCGAAGGCAATTACGCGCTCTTCGCCGAGAATGGCGTTAACCAGCGTGGATTTGCCGACATTCGGACGGCCGATAACGGCAAAAACAGGATGCTTGACTTCTGTTTCTTCGGCTTCTGGCTCAGGGAATTTTTCTAAAATTTCTTCAATTAAGTAATACACGCCGTCGCCGTGCGCACCGGAAATAACGTGCGGCTCGCCCAATGCCAATTCATAAAACTCAGCGGCAAGCACGGCTCTGTTGCCGCCCTCGCCTTTGTTTACCGCCAGATAAACGGGGCGCGGGCTTTGGCGCAGGCGGTCGGCGATAATTTTGTCTTGCGGGGTCAGACCGGTGCGACCGTCCACCAAAAACACGACGGCGTCGGCCTCATCGACAGCCTGCAAAGTCTGCTTTGCCATTTCGTGCAAAATGCCGCTGTCCACAACCGGCTCGAAACCGCCGGTATCGATGACGAGATAAGGTTTGCTGCCGATTTTGCCGTGTCCGTAATGGCGGTCGCGGGTCAGGCCGGGCAGGTCGTGCACAAGCGCGTCTTTGGTGCGCGTCAGGCGGTTGAACAAGGTGGATTTGCCGACATTCGGGCGGCCGACAAGGGCGATGGTGGGTTTCATGATGGAGTCTTTCTGTGTCAAGTGTCGGTTCGGAAGCGAACCTGCAACACGAGCAGGTGTTTTTCAAAACACGGTAGGTTAAAAAAGATAAGGGGTCGTCTGAAAATATAGTAGATTAAAATTGCAATGCTACGGCGTTGCCAACGCCCTTATGTACGATCTGTACACGGCAGACATTGCCGCCTTGTCTCATTTTTATTTTAATCCGCTATATAAAGTGGAACACAATTAAAACAGACAAGGCTTGCCGGAAAGATTCCGACAAGCCGCATACATCTCTCAATTTTTCAGACGACCTTATTTTTGCGAATCCAACTTCATTTGCAGCAATTCGCGTTCGATGGCGTCTTTAGGCAGCTTTTCCAAAGCCTGCTGATAGCTTTGCGCGGCTTCTTTGGTTTTGTTTTGCGCGGCATAAACATCGCCTTTCGCTTCCAACAGCAGCGGCTCGAAATCGGCTTCAACTTTCGTATTCAAAGCGGCAATCGCGGCATCGTATTTTTTCTGCTGCAATAGGACAATACCCAAACGCTGCGCCGCCAATGCTTGAACCAGCGGGGCTTTTTGGTTTTGCAGCACCCAGTTCAAATGACCTTCAGCCACGTCGTAGCGGCGGGCATCATATTCGGTCGCAGCTGCCATCAGCGTCGCTTGCGCGGCGGCAATGGAATCAGAATAGTTTTGCTGAAGATTGGTCAACTCTGCATTCACTTCGGCTTGCGAGGCTTTTGCCTGCATTTTATCGACGATTTTCGCCAATACCGCAGCAGCTTCCTGATTTTTCGAGGCTTTATGGCTTTTATACATGGTATAGCCCAAATAGCCCAACGCCGCCGCCATCAGCAGGGCAAACAGCCATCGGCCGGTAGTTTTCCAAAAGTATTTAAAATTGTCTAACTCTTGTTGTTCTTCGAGATGGGCTGCCATTTATGCGTTCTTCCATTGTTGTAAAGTGTGGATTAAATCGTCGGCGGCGACAGTTTGCTGACCGTGTGCGCCGTTCATTTCTTTAAGCGTAACCGTACCGTTCGCCAATTCGTCTTGCGCGACAATCAGGGCAAAGCGCGCGCCGCTGTTGTCGGCTTTTTTCATTTGCGCTTTCAGGCTTTGATAGCCGGAATGCTGCATCACGTTAAAACCTTGTGCGCGTAGGGCTTGTGCGTATTTCATCACTTGCAAATCCGCGCCCTCGCCCTGATGAATGGCGTACACGTCAGGCGCGGCATTGACTTCCAGCGAACCATATTCGCTAACCAGCAGCAGCAAACGCTCGATACCCATTGCAAAACCAATGGACGGAGCGGGCTTGCCGCCGAGTTCTTCAATCAAACCGTCGTAACGTCCGCCGCCGCACACCGTCGCCTGCGCGCCGAGTTTGTCGGTCGTCCATTCAAAAACGGTTTGATTGTAATAATCCAAACCGCGCACCAATCGCGGGTTTTCGACGTATTGAATGCCCAAGCCTTCCAGCATGGCTTTGAAACGGCTGTAATGATTGCGCGATTCCTCGCCCAGATAATCGGTCAGATGCGGCGCGGCATTGCAGATTTCCTGTAAATCGGGATTTTTGGAATCCAAAACGCGCAACGGATTGGTTTTCAGACGACGTTTGCTGTCTTCGTCCAATTTGTCTTCATAACGGGTCAGATATTCGACCAAAGCCGCACGGTGCGCCGCACGTTCTTCGCGGTTGCCCAAGCTGTTGATTTCCAAAGTCAGGTAATCGCGGATACCCAGTTTGTCCCACAAATCCGCCGACATGGCGATGATTTCCGCGTCGATGTCCGGACCTTCAAAACCCAACGCCTCGATGCCGACTTGATGAAACTGGCGGTAACGTCCTTTTTGCGGACGCTCGCGGCGGAACATCGGACCCATGTACCACAGCTTTTGCGGGCTGTTGTACAACAAATTGTGTTCGACCACCGCACGCAGGCAGGACGCCGTACCCTCCGGGCGCAGGCTCAGGCTCAAAGAATCGTTGGAATCGGAAAACGTGTACATTTCCTTGCCGACCACATCGGTTTCTTCACCAATGGAGCGGACAAACAAACCCGTCTGCTCGACAATCGGCGTACGGATTTGCTGATAACCATAAGCACGCGTCCAGCGGCCGACCACATCTTCAAACGCCTGCCAAAACGCGGCGGTCAGTTTGAAATCTTTCTGTTCGACGGGCAAAAGGTCGTTCATGCCTTTGACGGATTGGATTTTTTGTGCCATTTCAAATTAGGGATACCGGAATCAAAATAGTCGGCAATTATAGCTGATTTTTAAGGAGTTGTGAGGTTTCGGCGATGAAGGATTTGGACAAAAAGGTCGTCTGAAAACCGGAGCGGCGATTTTTCAGACGACCCCGTAGATTCAAAGCAGCCGCAATAAGGCAAGGATGGCATTGTAGCCTTTTTATTTTGTTTTACTATACAATCCCATCATCCTTACCAACCCACACCCCAAACCGTGAAAATCCTCATCCTCGGCAGCGGACAGGTCGGCTCGACCGTCGCGCAAAACCTCGCCTCCGTTTCCAGCAACGACGTTACCGTTATCGACATTGACGAAAAAGCCCTGCAACACATCGGCAGCCGCCTCGACGTCCAAACCATACTCGGCAACGGCGCATCCCCGTTCATCCTCGAACAGGCGGGTGCGGCGGATTCCGACCTCCTGCTCGCCCTGACCCGCAGCGACGAAACCAACATCGTCGCCTGTAAAATCGCCGCCGACCTCTTCAATATCCCCAGCCGCATCGCCCGCGTCCGCTCCAGTGAATATCTGGAATACTCCTACCCCGAAAACGGCGATACGGAAAACGGCAGCCTTACCGTCTTCGACATCACTGAAACCATCAGCCCCGAACAGCTCGTTACCGAACAGCTCGTTGGGCTGCTCAGCTACACCAGTGCATTGCAGGTATTGAGGTTCGCCGGCGACAAAGTCCGCATGGTCATCGTACAGGCGCGTAAAGGCGGGCTGCTCGTCAACCGCGAAATCGCCGACATCAACCAACACCTCCCCGAAGGCGCGGACTGCCAAATCTGCGCCATATACCGCAACAACCGCCTCATCGTCCCCACGCCGCAAACCGTCATCATCGAAGGCGACGAGGTACTTTTTGCCGCAGACATCAGCAGCGTCAACATCATCATGCGCGAACTGCGACCCAAAGAAGCGCGCACCCGCCGCATCATGATTGCCGGCGGCGGCAACATCGGCTACCGCCTTGCCAAGCAGCTCGAATCCAAATACGACATCAAAATCGTCGAACACAACCCCCGCCGCGCCGAGTGGCTCGCCGAAAACCTCGACAACACCCTCGTCCTGCAAGGCAGCGCCACCGACGAAACGCTGCTGGACGAAGAATACATCGACGAAATCGACGTATTCTGCGCCCTGACCAACGACGACGAAAACAACATCATGTCCAGCCTGTTGGCGAAAAACCTCGGTGCCAAGCGCGTCGTCACCATCGTCAACCGCTCCAGCTACGTCGATTTGCTCGAAGGCAACAAAATCGACATCGTCGTGTCGCCGCACCTCATCACCATCGGCTCCATCCTCGCCCACATCCGCCGAGGCGACATCGTTGCCGTCCATCCCCTCCGACGCGGCACTGCCGAAGCCATTGAAGTTGTCGTCCACGGCGACAAAAACACCTCCGCCATCGTCGGCAGGCGCATCAGCGGCATCAAATGGCCGGGCGACTGCTACATCGCCGCCATCGTCCGCGCCGAAACGGGCGAAGTCATCATGGGGCACCACACCGACACCATTGTCCAAGACGGCGACCACATCATCTTCTTCGTCTCCCGCCGCCGCGTCCTGCCCGAACTCGAAAAACTCATCCAAGTCAAAATGGGCTTTTTCGGCTAACCGTCAGAGGTCGTCTGAAAACCTGTTGCAGCAAAGTTAGAACTTTTTCAACTTTGTTGAAGCCGCGCTTTCAGACGACCTGACACAAATTATCCAATATCATCCGTTTCCACATCCGATACCAAAAGGAAAATCCATGTTACGCCCCATCCTTGCCGCCCTCGTGCTCGCAACCGCCCTGCCCGCCGCAGCCGAAACCGACACCCTTCAATACAACATCGTCGAATTTGCCGAATCTGCCCATCTCGAAATAACCCGCGACACCATGACCGCCCACTTCAGCATCAATGCCGAAGGCAAAGACCGCGCCACGGTTAACAAAGCGTTTCAAAAAAAATTCAACGACTTCAACAAAGCCGTACAAAACAACAAACTCCAAGCCGAACTTCTCAGACGCAGTGCCAGCCCGCGCCATGAATACAACAACAACGGCAAACGTATCCAAACAGGCTGGGAAGAAGTTGCCTCGTTCAAAGTCGAAGGCAAAGACTTTGACGCAATCAACCGCCTGATTGACGAGACGCTGCAATCTGCCACGCTCAACCGCATCAGCTTCAGCATATCCAAAGAAAAACGCGAAGCCGCCGTCGATCAAGTCAGCAAAGCCGCCATCCTGCGCTTTAAAGACCGCGCGCAAGATTTGGCGAAAACACTCGGCTTTTCCAACTACAAAATCGTCAAACTCAATTTAGGCCACATCGGCAACCGCTCCATCGACAACGGTTTGGGTTTCGCCCGCACCAAAATGATGAGTGCTGAATCCGCTGTTGCCAGAAGTGCGGTAAGCGACGAAAACAACACCATCCAAGCTCCTTCTCCCGGCTCAGAAGAAATCAGCATCACCGTCATCGGCTCAGTGCAGATGTAAAACGCTTCCCCAACAAAAAGGTCGTCTGAAAACACATTTGGTTTTCAGACGACCTTTTTCCATTCCAACAATCAAGCCAAGCTGACTTCCAAGTTGTCAATCAGACGCGTCGTTCCCAGTCGGGCGGCGGCGAGGACGACGAGGGCTTTGTCGCCGGTACGCGCGACGGCGAGGCTTTCGGCATGGCGGATTTCGACGTAATCGACCACCCAGCCTGCCTCGGTCAGACGGCGGACGGTTTGCGTTTCCAATCCAACGTAATCGAGATTGCCGTTTTTGAGTTCGGCGGCGACGCGCTGCAATTCGCGGTACAGACGCGGGGCTTCGGCGCGTTCGGCTTCGCTGAGGTATTGGTTGCGGCTGGAAAGCGCGAGTCCGTCGGCGGCGCGGCCGGTATCGACGGGGACGATGTCGATATTGAAATTCAGGTCTTCGACAAAGCCTTTGATAATCGCCAACTGCTGGTAGTCTTTTTTGCCGAAACAGGCGGTATTCGGTTGGACGATGTTGAACAGTTTGCTGACGACGGTAGCCACGCCGCGGAAATGCCCGGGGCGGAATTTGCCGCACAATTCGTTTTGAAGGTTGGGCGGTTCGACGTTGAAACGTTGCTCAACATTGGGATACAGCTCTTTTTCGTCGGGCGCGAACACGACGGCTACGCCTTCGTTGGCGAGTTTGTCGGCGTCTTGCTGCAAGGTGCGCGGGTATTTGTCGAAATCTTCGCCCTGTCCGAATTGCAGGCGGTTGACGAAAATGCTGACAACAACGTTGTCGGCGCGTTTTTTGGCTTCGCGAACGAGGGCGAGATGGCCTTCGTGCAGATTGCCCATGGTCGGAACAAAGGCAACGCTGCCTGCGTTTTTGCGCCATTCGCGTAATTCTTTAATGGTATGAATGATTTGCATGATGGAAAATGTCCTTTATCTTTTTCGGGATTACGGTACACAGCCGCCATGTTTTGTCAGCCCGAAAATCATGCGCCGATTATACGCTGGGAACACGGACAAACAAAGGTCGTCTGAAATTCGGTTTTCACGATGAAAACCTTTTCAGACGACCTTTTTTAGTTGAGGGTATCAAGCAAACGAATGTTCCGCCGCGGGGAAGGTTTTGGCTTTGACTTCATGGACATAGGCTTCAACGGCGGCTTGAATGCTGTCTTTACCCTGCATGAAGTTTTTGACGAATTTGGCGGTTTTACCCGGGAAAATGCCGAGCATATCGTGCATGACCAAAACTTGTCCGTCGCAATCCACACCTGCACCGATGCCAATGGTCGGGCAAGAGACGGTTTCGGTTACTTTTTTCGCCAATTCCGCCGGTACGCATTCCATCAATACGATGGCGGCACCCGCTTGGTCGTATGCTTTCGCATCTGCCAACAAGGCTTCCGCCTTATCGCCCCGCCCCTGCACTTTATATCCGCCAAACGCAAACACGGACTGCGGGGTCAAGCCGATATGGGCGCAGACGGGAATGCCGCGCATTTGCAGGAATTCGGTGCTTTCCGCCATCCAAACGCCGCCTTCGAGTTTGACCATATGTGCGCCTGCCGCCATCAGTTCGGCAGCGGCGGCAAACGCCTGTTCTTTACTCTGTTGATACGCACCAAAAGGCAAGTCGCTGACAATCATCGCGTTTTCCGTACCGCGTGCGACGTTTTCGGTGTGGTAACACATATCGCGCAGGCTGACGGGCAGCGTGGATTTGCGTCCCTGCACGGTCATGCCCAAGGAATCGCCTACCAGCAAAACATCGACGCCGGCATTCTCCATCAACGCGGCAAAGCTGGATTCATAGGCGGTCAGCATGGCGATTTTTTCGCCTTCTGCCTTCATCTTTTGCAGTGTGTTCACAGTAATCATTGGAATGTGTTCCGCCTTTTTTCAGACGACCTTTTAGATTAAAACGGGCTATTATAGTGAAATGCCCGCCGCCCTGCCACCCGAACGGCAGACGCAAAACAGCCCGACTGCTTTCACAATCGGGCTGTTTGATTGGTGCCGGCACCAAGAGTCGAACTCGGGACCCCCTGATTACAAGTCAGGTGCTCTACCAACTGAGCTATACCGGCTTACTGAAATACCTTGCGGCACCTTCAGCT
Organism: Neisseria sp. Marseille-Q2251; assembly: GCF_940793045.1. NCBI lineage: Bacteria > Pseudomonadati > Pseudomonadota > Betaproteobacteria > Neisseriales > Neisseriaceae > Neisseria > Neisseria sp. Marseille-Q2251. The sequence continues at coordinate 58,668 of NZ_CALNWV010000007.1, read as the reverse complement.
ATAAACTGGTGCCGGCACCAAGAGTCGAACTCGGGACCCCCTGATTACAAGTCAGGTGCTCTACCAACTGAGCTATACCGGCAAAGAAGCCGAATTATGCCGTTAACTGCCCCGCTTGGCAAGAGCTTGTTGCCAACAAAGTAAATTTTTATAAAAAATATCTGATTTAAAAAGAAATTTATTTCAGGCGTAATGATTACCCCATATATAAACCAAGCCGCTTAGGCATATCCGCACAAGGTCGTCTGAAAAACACAAGCACAAAAAGCATTTCAGACGACACTCTGATAAAATATACCCCTTTCCCCTCCATCCGTCCTACACCATGCCACGACACCCCTACCGCCGCCTGCGCCGCGCCAAGTCTGACCTGCCCGAAGTCGGCATTTCCGAAGAAGGCAACATCCGCTCGTTGCATCTGGGCAGCGACACCATCCAAAGCTCGATGAACCTCGACCATCCCGCCGAACTGGTTTTGTCGTACAGCCGCGCAATGATGGGCTGGCTTCTGTTTGCCGAAGAAACGCCGAAACACATCACCCAAATCGGCTTGGGCGGCGGCTCGTTCGCGCGCTGGATAGACAGCCACCTGCCTGACACCAAGCAAACCGCCGTGGACATCAACCCGCAGGTCATCGCCGTCGCCCGAAGCCTGTTCGAGCTGCCTTTTGAAGGGGAAAACTTCGAAATCGTCGAAGCGGACGGCGCGGAATACATCAAAGTGTTCCGCCACAATACCGACGTGATTTTGGTGGACGGCTTCGACGGCGAACAAATCATCGACGCACTGGTGGAAGAACCCTTCTTCCAAGACTGCCGCAACGCCCTCTCGCCCGACGGCGTATTCGTCACCAACTGGTGGAGCGGCGACAAACGCTACCAACGCTTCGTCGAACGCCTGCTCAACGTCTTCGAAGGCCGCGTGTTGGAAATGCCCGCTGAAAGCCACGGCAATATGGCGGTCATGGCGTTTCAAAGCAGCCCGAAAGAGCAAAACCTCGACAAACTGAAAAAACGCGCAGAAAAATTAAGCGAACAATACGGCTTGGATTTCAAACGGATGTTGACCGATTTGAAAGCAAGCAACCCGAACAACGGCAAACATTTTTATCTGTGAGACGGATAGGTCGTCTGAAAACCCAAATACAGATTGGACGATGACAACACCTGATAAAGCAATCAATCCTCCTCACAGCACACACAAAAAATAAAGGAAAACCCATGTTGAAACCTGACATCATCCAAATATCCGGTCCTGTCGGACTGCTTGAAACCATTTTCCTACCTGCCGCGCAAACGCCCGCACGCGGCGTGGCAGTCATCAACCATCCCAACCCGCTGCAAGGTGGCACGAACACCAACAAAGTCATCCAAACTGCCGCCAAAGCCTTATCGCAAATCGGTTTTCACTGCTACCTACCCAACCTGCGCGGCGTAGGCAACAGCGAAGGCACACACGATTACGGACGCGGCGAAACGCAAGACTGCATCGCCGTCATCGACTATGCCCGCGCGCAACATCCCGAAACCGAACTGTTCGCATTGGCAGGTTTCTCTTTCGGCGGCTATGTCGCCACTTTTGCCGCCCAAGAGCGCGAACCGGATTTGCTGTTGCTCATCGGCGCGGCAGTACACCACTACACCGACCGCCCCGAACCTTCAGCCGTCCCGGACGTTACCAAAACCCTGATGATTCATGGCGCGGAAGATGAAGTTGTTGAAATCAGCAAGGCTTGGACATGGGCGGAGCCGCAAGGTTTGCCCGTCATCACCATCGCCGGCTCATCCCACTTCTTCCACGGCAAACTCATCGTCCTGCGCGATACCATCGCCCGATTTGTGCCGTCGGTTTTACAACAAAAATAAACGGGGTATTCCATTAACAATATATGACCAAACATTGCTGCACAGCTTGTCAACATTGCAACAAACATGACAAACGATACAGCATGACCGCCGTTTTAATTGGTTTAACAATATTTTCAGACGACCCCGCTGACTATATAATTCCGCCTATTGCCTTTATTTTAACGATCCAGAACCCAATCATGCGTTACAAACCTCTTTTACTCGCCCTGCTCATCGGTTTCGCCTCGCCTTCTTTTGCTGCCAAAGACGCGCCCAAAGAGAAGGCTGCGCCTGTCAAAAAAAACGTCAAAGCCAAAAAGGACGCTGTCGAACCTGCTAAGAAAGAAGCAGCCAAAGACAAAGCAAAGCCTGCTGCCAAAAACGCTAGGGACAAGGCAGACGACAAGCCGGTAGCCCAAAGCAAAAAGGAAACTGCCGAAGCGGCGAAAAACGAGCGTGCCAAAGAACGCAAAAATGGCAACGAAGCCAAAAAACAAGATAAAGCTGATAAAACCAAAAAAGGCGAAGTCAAAGCGGAAGAGAAAACAGGCAAAGCCGTTCCCGCAAAAACCGAACCTGTAAAAGGCAAGGACAAAGTGGCAGACAAACCCGCAGCCAAAAACAATGTAAAGGCAAAAAAAGAAGCTGCCGAGTTGCCTAAAAAAGACGAAGCAGCGGCAAAACAGGACAGAAAAACCGTCGAGAAAAAAACGGACAAAGCCGATAAGAAAACCGCTGTCGCCGATTCAGACGACTTCAAAGCCGCAGTGACTGCTGCCGCCAATGATTTGGAAAGCAAAAAATCGCTGCGCAGCCGCAACGAAGGTTTCATCATCCACGTCAACACCACGTTGAAACAGTTGCAGCAAAGCCGTATCAACCTGTCCGCCATCAACCGCCAACAGCGCGACGCATGGGACAAGTTTCAAAAGCTCAATGCTGATTTGAACCACCTGAAAACTCAGGTTTCCAACACGCGCGCGCAAATTTCCCGTTTTGTTTCAGGCAACTATAAAAACAGCCAACCCAACGCCGTTGCCCTATTCCTGAAAAATGCCGAGCCGGGTCAGAAAACCCGCTTCCTGCGTTACACCCGCTATATCAACACCGCTAACGATCAAGTCATCAAAGACCTTGAGAAGCAGCAAAAAGAGCTGGCAGCGCAAGAGCAGAAAATCAACAACGAACTGGCATACTTGAAAAAACTTCAGGTCAACATCCAGTCTTCGCTGCGCCGCCAAGGTGTAACCAACACTGCCGAACAAGCGGAAAGCCGCCGCCAAAATGCGCAAATGGCAAAAGATGCGCAGAAAAAAATCAACCACAAAGAAAACGAACAACGCCTGAACAACTTGTTGAAAGACTTGGACAAACACAAAGCCGAGCAACGCCGCCAGGAAGCCGAAGCGCGTAAAAAAGCCGCCGAAGCCCGTCTTGCCGCCGCTGAAAAAGCGCGCAAAGACCGCGCTGCCGCCGCGCAAAAAGCCGCCGACGAACGCGCCGCCATGTCCAACCTGACCGCCGAAGACATGAACATCCGCGCGCCTTCCTACGTCAGAATCAGCAATGCCAACAGCTTCAGCCGTATGCAGGGTCGTCTGAAAAAACCGGTCAGCGGCACGCTTGCCGGACTCTTCGGACAAGACCGCGGCGACGGTGAAGTGTGGAAAGGCGTGTTCTACCAAACGACTCCGTCAACCGTCAGCAGCATCGCCGGCGGTACGGTTACCTACGCCGATGAATTGGAAGGTTTCGGCAAAGTCATCGTCATCGATCACGGCGACGGCTATATCAGCATTTATTCAGGCTTGAGCGAAATCGAAGTCGCCAAAGGCTATGCCGTAGCCGCAGGCAACCGCCTAGGCATCAGCGGAACCCTGCCTTCGGGCATGGAAGGCCTGTATTTGGAAGTCCGCTACAACGGGCAGGCAATGAACCCGCTCTCCTGGATAAGCTGACCTGCAAACCAGTTTTATATTTTCAGACGACCTCTTTCCGCACCACAGGGTCGTCTGAAATTTAACAACTGCTCCCAACGACCCTATATTCAAAAGCTTTTACACCCGCGCAGATATTTTTTACGCTAATCCTATTGTTTATCAAGCGTAAATCGCATACAGTTTTGCGGACGTAAATTCAGGTCGTCTGAAGCAATGTTTCCCTATCCCGTTTCACAGTCATTACGGTCTGAAATGAAATAAGACAAAAAGAAAGCTATTTATAATGTCAACATCCACTTTGAAAAAAGTCGCACTCTACACACTCGGCGCATTCAGCGGTGTCGCCCTCAGCTTGAGCGTTCAAAGCTTTGCCGCCGAAAAAGACAAAAAAGACAACGAAACCCTGCCCGTACAATCCATACGCAACATGGCGGAAGTTTACGGACAGATCAAAGCCAATTATTATCAAGACAAATCCGACGCCGACCTCTTTGAAGGCGCGATGAAAGGCATGGTATCCGACCTCGACCCGCATTCCGAATATATGGATAAAAAAGGCTATGCCGACATGAAAGAATCCACCAGCGGCGAATTCGGCGGCTTGGGTATGGAAATCGGTCAAGAAGACGGCTTCATCAAAGTCATCGCCCCGATTGAAGATACGCCCGCCGAGCGTGCAGGCGTGAAAAGCGGCGACTTCATTGCCAAAATCGACAACGTTTCCACACGCGGCCTGACCACCAGCGAAGCCGTCAAAAAAATGCGCGGCAAACCGGGTACCAAAATCACCCTGACCCTTTCGCGCAAAAACGTGGACAAACCCATCGTCGTCAACCTGACCCGCGCCATCATCAAAGTCAAAAGCGTCCGCCACCACCTGCTTGAGCCGAACTACGGCTACATCCGCGTATCCCAATTCCAAGAGCGCACCGTAGCGGGCATCAACGAAGCCGCCAAAGCCCTGATTAAAGCCAACAAAGGCGCGCCGCTCAAAGGCCTTATCCTCGACCTTCGCGACGACCCGGGCGGTCTGCTTGACGGCGCAGTCGGCGTATCCGCCGCCTTCCTGCCTGCAGATGCTAAAGTCGTCAGCACCAAAGGACGCGACGGCAAAGAAGGCATGGTCTTGAAAGCCCGTCCCGAAGACTACATCCGCACAAGCGGCAAAGACCCGCTTGCAGATTTGCCTGCCGAGTTGAAAACCATTCCGATGACCGTCTTGATTAACTCAGGCTCTGCTTCCGCTTCTGAAATCGTCGCAGGCGCGCTGCAAGACCACAAACGCGCCGTCGTTGTCGGTACGCAAAGTTTCGGCAAAGGCTCGGTTCAAACCCTGATTCCGCTGTCTAACGGCAGCGCGGTCAAACTGACCACCGCGCTGTATTACACGCCGAACGACCGCTCGATTCAAGCGCAAGGCATCGTTCCCGACGTCGAAGTCAAAGACAAAGACCGCGCCTTTGAAAGCCGCGAAGCCGACCTCGCCGGACACATCGGCAACCCGCTCGGCGGCGAAGACGTCAACAGCAGCAACGAAATCAGTGCGCCTGATTCAAACGAAGCTGCCAAAGCCGATGAAAACGCCAAGTCCAAAAAAGGCAAGGACAAAGAAAAAGACGAAGACATTTCCAGCCGTCGCATTCCCAATCCCGCCAAAGACGACCAACTCCGCAAAGCCTTGGATTTAGTCAAAAATCCAGTCGAATGGCAGAAGTCTTTAGGTTTGGCGGCGAAAAAACCGGCTCCGAAAAAAGACAAGAAAGACGGTAAAGACGAAAGCAAATAAGCCCAGTCCGAATCCTTGAAAAAAGGTCGTCTGAAAACGCTATCAGTTTTCAGACGACCTTTTCACACTTCAAAAATCCCATAGGGAAAACATCATGGCAAAAGCCCTCAAAACTATCTACCAATGCACCGAATGCGGCGGCACTTCCCCGAAATGGCAGGGCAAATGTCCGCATTGCGGCGAGTGGAACACGCTTCAGGAAAGCCTTGCCGCGCCCGAACCGAAAAACGCCCGCTTCCAATCTTGGGCGGCGGACACATCGACCGTCCAATCCCTCTCCGCCGTTACCGCCACCGAAGTGCCGCGCAATCCGACCGGCATGGGCGAACTCGACCGCGTATTGGGCGGCGGTTTGGTAGACGGCGCGGTCATCCTGCTTGGCGGTGACCCCGGCATCGGCAAATCCACGCTGCTGTTGCAAACCATCGCCAAAATGGCGCAAAGCCGTAAAGTGCTGTACGTTTCCGGCGAAGAATCCGCCCAACAAGTCGCCCTGCGCGCGCAGCGTTTAGAACTGCCCACCGAAGGCGTGAACCTGCTTGCCGAAATCCGCATGGAAGCGATTCAAGCAGCGTTAAAACAGCATCAGCCCGAAGTCGTCGTTATCGACTCCATCCAAACCATGTATTCCGACCAAATCACTTCCGCCCCAGGTTCCGTGTCGCAAGTGCGCGAATGTGCCGCCCAACTGACGCGTATGGCGAAACAGATGGGCATCGCCATGATACTGGTCGGACACGTGACCAAAGACGGCGCGATTGCCGGCCCGCGCGTGCTGGAACACATGGTCGATACCGTGCTGTATTTTGAGGGCGACCAACATTCCAACTACCGCATGATACGCGCCATCAAAAACCGCTTCGGTGCGGCAAACGAATTGGGCGTGTTCGCCATGACCGAAAACGGTTTGAAAGGCGTGTCCAACCCGTCTGCCATCTTCCTCGCCAGCTACCGCGACGACACGCCCGGCTCGTGCGTTTTGGTCACGCAGGAAGGCAGCCGCCCTCTTTTGGTTGAAATTCAAGCATTGGTCGATGACGCGCACGGCTTCACCCCCAAACGTCTCACCGTCGGCCTCGAACAAAACCGCCTCGCCATGCTGCTCGCTGTCCTCAACCGTCACGGCGGCATCGCCTGCTTCGACCAAGACGTGTTCCTCAACGCCGTCGGCGGCGTCAAAATCAGCGAACCCGCCGCCGACCTCGCCGTCATCCTTGCCATGCTCTCCAGCTTCCGCAACCGCCCGCTACCCGAAAAAATGGTCGCATTCGGCGAAATCGGCTTAAGCGGCGAAGTCCGCCCCGTCGCGCGCGGACAAGAGCGGCTCAAAGAAGCGGAAAAACTCGGCTTCAAACGCGCCATCGTCCCGAAAGCCAATATGCCGCGCAACGAAAAAGAGTTTCCGAATCTAAAAATCTTCGGCGTTTCCAGCCTTCAGGAAGCCATCGAAATCTGCCGCGATGCAGAAAATTGACAGACAGCAACATGAAAGGTCGTCTGAAAACCTATGCCAAGTTTCAGACGACCTTTTTATTCTCAACTACTCAATGCTGTTATAATTCGTAAATCAAGTAAAACAATGACTTCAAAAGGAAAAATATGACGCTTAAGCCCCCCGTCCGAATCGCCGTTACCGGCGCCGCAGGCCAAATTGCCTATGCGACCCTGTTCCGTATCGCCGGCGGCATTATGCTCGGACGCGACCAACCCGTTATTCTGCAACTGCTCGACCTGCCTCAGGCGCAGCAGGCATTGCGCGGCGTGATTATGGAAATGCAGGATTGCGCTTTCCCGCTCCTTGACGACATTTTCGCGACAGACGACCCCGAAGTCGCCTTTAAAGATGCCGACATCGCTTTGTTGATCGGTGCGCGTCCGCGTACCAAAGGCATGGAACGCGCCGACCTACTGCACGCCAACGCCGAAATTTTCAAAGTACAAGGCGCGGCGTTGAACAAAGTTGCAAACCGCAACGTTAAAGTCCTCGTCGTCGGCAACCCCGCCAACACCAACGCCTACATCGCCATGAAATCCGCGCCCGACATCCCGCCGGAAAACTTCACCGCCCTGATGCGTCTCGACCACCACCGCGCCGTCAGCCAAGTCGCCGAGAAAATCAACCGCCCGATTCCTTCCATCGAGCAAATGTGCGTCTGGGGCAACCACAGCCCGACCATGTACGCCGACTACCGCTACGCCACCAGCAACGGCGAGTCCGTCCAAGACATGATTACCGAACCCGATTGGAACACCGAAGTCTTCATGCCGAAAATCGCCGGACGCGGTGCCGCCATCATCGCCGCGCGCGGTTCGTCGTCTGCCGCCTCCGCCGCGAATGCCGCCATCTACCACCTGCGCGACTGGCTGCTCGGCAGCAGCGGCAAATGGATCACTATGGGCGTCCCCTCCGACGGCTCTTACGGCATCCCCGAAGGTTTGGTTTTCGGCTTCCCTGTCGTCTGCGACGAAGGCAGCTACCGCATCGTCCAAGGCTTGGATTTATCGGATGAGTTCAGCCGCCAACGCATCACCGCGACACTGGCGGAGCTGGAAGAAGAACGCGCCGCCATACAAGATATGCTCTAAAAATCGAGGTCGTCTGAAAACCGGTTTTCAGACGACCTCGACTGACATGAACACCACGGAGTCCCCATGACCACATTGGCCAACAAAAAACTCGCCGTCCTTATCGACGCCGACAACGCCCCCGCCGACATCATCGACCGCCTGCTCGAAGAAGTTGCCAAATACGGCATCGCCAGCGTCAAACGCATCTACGGCGACTGGAGCCACGGCCTTTCCAAATGGAAAGCCGCCCTCCTGCCCCACGCCATCATCCCCGTCCAACAATTCGCCTACACCAAAGGCAAAAACGCCACTGATATGGCGTTGGTCATCGACGCGATGGACTTACTGTATAGCGGCAATTTCGACGGCTTCTGCATCGTATCCAGCGATTCCGACTTCACCCGCCTGGCAAGCCGCCTGCGCGAAAGCGGGCTGACCGTGTACGGTTTCGGCGAAAAGAAAACGCCCGAAGCCTTCCGCAAAGCCTGCGACAAATTCATCTACACCGAAATCTTCCGTCCCGAAAAACAACGCCAAGAAAAAGAGAAGAACAGCGGCAAAAACACCCCCGCCGCCGCCCCTGACGCACTGTCCCTGCTCAAACGCGCCGTGCGCGAAAACGCCGACGACCTCGGTTGGGCAAACCTCGGCCCCATCGGCAGCTACATCAGCAAAATCAATCCCGATTTCGATTCAAGGCTGTACGGCTACGGCAAACTCTCCGACCTCATCAAATCCTTCGACATCTTCGAACACCGCACCGACAACAACCAACTCCAAGTCCGCCGCCGCAAATCCGCCGACAAGCCGGCAGAGAGGTCGTCTGAAAATCCTGTGGCAACCCATCAAGCAGAAGAAACCGTTTCAGACGACCCCAACACCGCACCAAAACGCAAAACGCGCGGCAAAAAAACCAACCCAACCAAAAACGAAAATACCGAACCAAGCCCAGCGGCAGACACCGCACAGCCGACACCTGCCAAACCCGAACCCGCCGCCAAAAGCAGCAAACTGCCCGTTACCCGAGTTATCCCCGCCGTACAGCAGGCAGTCGATACCCACGCCGACGAACAAGGCTGGGCGCGCTTGAGCGACGTATCGAAGCAACTCGCCGCAGAAGGCACCGACCCGCAACAATACGGCTTCGAGACCATACGCCACCTTATCCACGCCATCTTCGCCGACTGGCTGGAAATCAAAAAAGCCGGCCGCGGCGAACGCCTGCGCATCAACAAACGCTTTACCGCCAAAGGTTAAACCATAGGAGACCTTTGCAATAACATGAGTTATTAAAATTTTATGCCCAATACCATTTTCAAAATGAAGAACCTACCTGATTTCTTCCACTTTTTTTCAATATCAGTTTAGTCAATTGAAAATTTTTTTGGCGCATTTTTATGCGTCAAATTTCGGTAACGGACCATTTTTGCAAAGGTCGCAGATTGAGAACTTTGAGAATATATTAAAAAAGCCGGCAACCATTATGTTTGTCGGCTTTTTAGTCAGCACAGTATTAAGAATGCTGACGGTTAGGTTTAGAACTTATAACTGATGGTAAAGAGCAAAGTCCTGCCACGCGCATAGTTATTCAGAACGGAGCGTGTCGTGCCGCCATATTTGCCATTGCATAAACCGTTGACATCACATTCGACTTCTTCGTCATCTAAACCGCCTTTTCTTTCAAATACGCTGAAATAGCGCTGAGTTGCGGCATCGTTTGCGGCATCCAAAGGATCGATATAGCGCTTATTGAACGCATTTTGAATGTCGAAACGAAGGATAAGGTTTTTCTTCGGTTCGTAATTGGCATAGAAATCAAAAATCAGCGGTTGTCTGTTGATGCCTTCTGTTTTTTTGATCGCCCTTCTGCCCATTTGGTGTGAAGAGTAGGTGTTGGCACCGGTTGTACCGTCAACAAATTCTTCCTCAGTCGTCGCCCGTGTACTTTTGCCGTAATAGCGCATAATGCCGCCGATGGTCAATTTATTGCCCAACCAGCGGGAACCCAATTCAAACCGCCCGTAATCTCGGGGCAAGCGGGAAATTTTGCTTAAGCCGTAACCTTGTTTGATTTGGTCTTCTTTAGAAGAATTACGGGGCGATTCGCTGGCATCGCTATAATTGGTCGGCTGGTTGGTTTTTTGATATGCGTAAGACAGGGTTGAAAAAAAGCGGCCGAAATCATAGTTCATTTCCACTTCCAAACCATTTTTATGGACAGGTTTGGCATAGTTTCGATGTTGGATAGAGTATTGCAAGCCGGTACTGGTTACCCAGCTGGGTGCTTTATCCAAATCCCACCATTTGCCATAAACATTGTGAATATAGTTGTTTATCCTGCTGCGATAGGCGACCAGTTTGAAACCCAATACATCATCCGGCTTGAAAATCCCTTTTTTGAAGGTATTGAAGCCTATTTGGTAAGTATTGGCCTGTTCCGGCTTGAGGGCGGTATTGACGCCCGAGTCGCCGATTTGTGAAAAATACATTTCTTGAATATTTGGCATTCTATGCGTACGCGAATAGCTGATAAACGGCATAAAGTAGTCGTTGACATTGATGTTTAATGCCACCGAATGGTTTACCGCATGCTTTTTACCGGATTTGGTATAAACCGGTTCGTAAAGGTCGCAGCTTGGCGTGCAATGCTGTTTATAAATTTCAGAATCTTCTCCAAATGCTTTTTTAAAGTCTTCTTGGGTATTGAAGTAGTCGGTATATTCGCCTTTGTAGCGGTAGTTGACCATATTGGTGCTGTAATTCAATTGATAAATGCCTTTTTTCAAGGAAGTATCAAAATAGAACGTATTGAATTTTTGCTGGCCTGAAGGTTGTAATATGGTTGATTTTTGGGGAAATATTCCTTTGTCGCCTTTGAAGCGGCCTAAAAAGCTGTACAGGCCGGCATCTTGATCGGGGCCGTCGTAAAACAGGCTCAGCTCTTCCGGAAAGCGGTTTTTACTGTATTGGTTTTTAAAGAAATTGAAACCGACGGTGGCTTTTAAATCTGTTTTGTTGGGAAGGTTGAAAGAGAAGCGGTTGTTGATATCCAAAAGGTTGGCTGTGTTTTTGGTTTCCAAATAATCCAGCAGCCCCCATCCTGAAAAACGTGAGTTTTTCGGATATTTTTGTTTTCCCAGATTATGGGCGGCCAATACGTTTAAATCGACATAATCGCCAATGTTTAAATTGTAATTGGCTTGGTAGCTGCGATTTTCTACTTTACGGCTGCCGATACGGTTGTTCATGGTACGAAGCTGAAGATCCAGCTTGTTGTTGTCGTTTTCGTATTCCACTTTGACCAAATGACTGTTTGAGCGTTGTTGCAGGCTGGTAGGGTCGATAGGTGTCAGATCCCATTGCGGTGCCAAATTCTCTTTCCAGCTTCTTTCCAAATCATCAACATAATCTCTTTGCAAAACCTCAGGATCGTTATATTTTTTGGAGAAAGGGTAGTCCCAATAGCTTTTACCGACTGCGTTGCGCTTAGAAAAGTCGCGAACCCAACGATTTTGCCCTTGGTCGAATTTCAATAAGTTGCTTTCAAAATATTCTTGTTTTTTACGGTCCAAATATTCTTCGCCAAAATTGCCGATACGCTGACCGCCGCCGCCTACTTTATAGTTTTGCTCGACATTACGGTGGCTGTAGCCATATAACGCGCCAAGGCGTGCACCGCTTTCAAACCATTTTTGTACTGCTCCGGTTGCCATAAAATTGCTTTTGGTGCTGTTTGTGCCGGTCAATCCTTTGGTTAAAAGCCCAAAGGTATGGTTTCCGTGTACCACATCGTCTACCCGTAAAGTACGGAAATTGGCTGTACCGGATAAGGTATTGATGCCGTTGGCGCCCGAGAAACTGCCTTTGGTTACATCCACACCGGCAATAAAATTAGGATCCAGTGCTGTCCCGAATTGCGAAGAGCTGCCGCTGCGTCCGGCATCGGCAGAAGTGGAATAGAAGGTTTGGGTTACGCCGTCAACCATCGTATTGACGCGACCCAAACCGCTATCGCCACGGATATTGACCGCCAATACCCCCGATCCCTTGTCTTGTTGGGTGAAAACACCGGGCATACTCCGCACGATGGCGTCGATGTTTTCGCTGGATTGATAAACGCGTTCACGCGAACTTTTGGCTTGGCCTTCGGTAAAAACTTTTTTCTCTTTGGCAATGTATTTGCCTTTGACTTGAATTTCATCAAGCTCTTGAGTTGAAACCTCGTCTTCTGCGTGTGCGATACTTGTTATAGCCAGTAAAGATAATGTCAGTAGGTTTAATTTGAAATTAGGATTCATAATAGTTACCTCAGAAACGAAGTCCGTTACTTTATAACATATTATTAAACTTTACAAATATTTTAATAATGAATTTTATTTATTGAAAAATAAAATTTAGGAGATAACTCAAACGCATATGATGAATATAGCTGAAAAGATAAAGCGGGTCTGAATTTGAATTTTATTAGCAGGGAAGAGGGAAGATTTAATTGGATTTAAACAGAGGAAAGAAGAAAATTTGATTGCAATATGTGAATTGGGCCGTCGGTTTAAAATGAAACCGGTAAAAAACGTGAAATGCAAAATATAAAGTCAATATAGAAAGTTTTGAATTCAGTTGAAGCAAAGGCCGATCTTTGCAAAACTCTTCATAGGTTTGAAGGCGAAAGACAATCTGCCGCCCAATCTAAAAAGGTCGTCTGAATTTTTCAGACGACCTTTAATGCTAAAATGTCTTCTGTTTGCCACACACACCATTTTTCATGAATATTCTCGAAGCCTTATTATTATTGTGCCTGCTGATTGTCATCAGCGCATTCGTTTCCTGTTCCGAACTCGCGCTTGCCTCGGCGCGCAAAATCAAATTGCAAGTGATGGCGAAAGACGGCGGCGACACGCGCGCGCTGGACGTACTTAATATGCAGCAGCAACCGGGCAGCTTCATCACCGTCGTTCAAATCGGTTTGAACGCCGTCGCCATTCTCGCCGGTATCGTCGGCGAAGCGGCGGTGCGCCCTTATTTCGGCGGTTTGTTGGCAAATGCGGGCAGTTGGGGCAGTACCGCCGCGTCTCTGCTGACGTTCGCGCTGGTAACGGGCAGCTTCATCTTGATTGCCGACTTGATGCCCAAGCGCATGGCGATGACCCATCCCGAAGCGGTGGCGGTGCGCATCGTACGTCCAATGATGTTCCTGATTTTTATCCTGAAACCCGTCGTCTGGATTTTCGACGGAATGGCGAACGCGATATTCAAACTCTTCAAAATTTCCACCGTCCGCCAAGAGCAGCTGACTTCGGAAGACATTTACGCCGTCGTCGATGCGGGCGCGCAGGCGGGTGTGTTGAAAGAGCAGGAACACTACCTGATTGAAAATATCTTCGACATGCAGGCGCGCACGGTAACTTCCACCATGAGCACGCGCGAATACATCGCCTATTTCGATAAAAACGACGACAGCGATACCGTGTTGGCAATCATGTCGGAAAAACCGCACAACAAATTCTTGGTGTGCGACGGCGATTTGGAACGCGTCATCGGCTACATCGAATCGCACACACTCTTAACATTGTTTTTAAAAGAAAAAGACGTCCGCCTGACCGACAAGCGCGTGCTGCGCAAAGCTTTGTTTATTCCCGACACGCTGTCGCTTTACGATGTCTTGGAAACCTTCAAAACCTCCGGCGAAGACTTTGCCGTGGTGGTGAACGAATACGCGCTGGTGGTCGGCGTGGTCACGTTGAAAGACGTGATGAGCATCGTCATGGGCGAGCTGGTCAATACCGAAGAAGAGCCGCAAATTATCCGCCGCACCGAAGACACTTGGCTGGTGGACGGCGCGACCCCGCTCGCCGACGTCATGCGCGCGCTGGACATTGAGGAATTTCCCCATTCGGAAAACTACGAAACCATCGCTGGCTTTATGATGTATTCCCTGCGCAAAATCCCGAAACGCACCGATTTTTTGGTTTACGCGGGCTATAAATTTGAAATCATCGACACCGAAAATCTGAAAGTCGACCAGCTTTTGGTGTCCAAACAAAGCGATACAGTAGAAAAAATATAGTGGATTAACTTTAAACCAGTACGGCGTTGCCTCGCCTTAGCTCAAAGAGAACGATTCTCTAAGGTGCTGAAGCACCAAGTGAATCGGTTCCGTACTATCTGTACTGTCTGCGGCTTCGTCGCCTTGTCCTGATTTTTGTTAATCCACTATATAATCAGCCGCAGAAACCATCCGAAAAACTTAAAAAATAAATTTAAAGGACAAATCATGATAGCCAATACCGAACCACAGAAATACGCCCGCAGCCTGCACGCACCCATCAGCTTAGGTACGACTTCAGACGACCGCTTTATGCCCCGCGGCTACCTCGCACATTTCGCCGCCCTGCCGCAATTGGTATTAACCGAAAAGCTGGACGGGCAAAACAACTGCTTCGCCGCCCACGGCCTCTATGCCCGCAGCCATGCCGCCCCCACCCAACATCCGTGGGACAAACCGCTGCTGCAACGCTGGCAGCACATCAAAAACGACTTGGGTGACCTCGAACTTTTCGGCGAAAACATGTACGGCATCCACTCCATCGCCTATTCGCAGTTGGAAAGCTATTTTTACCTGTTTGCCGTCCGACGCGGCGGACATTGGCTGTCGTGGGAAGAAGTTAAATTCTATGCCCAGCTGTTCGACTTTCCCACAGTTCCCGAACTCCCCATCGTGCATCCGCTTGCCGACTTCACCCAAAAATACACCGACGAAGACATCGCTTTGGAGCAATGGCTGCTCGCCAATTTAGGTACAACATGGACAGACAGCGTGCAAACCGCAGGCAAACTCGGCGGCTACGACCCGAAAACAGGCGAAGCATGCAGTGAAGGCTTCGTCATCCGCAATGCCGCTGATTTTGCCACTAACAACGGTAACCTGCCCGTACAGTCCAACGAGTTTGACAACCTCTTTAAACTTGTTCGCGCCAAACACGTTAAAACCGATGTGCATTGGACAAAAACTTGGAAGCCCGCCCGCCTTATCGATTATGATAAATACCATTGGCAAAGCTGGCAGTTTCAGACGACCTGAAGTCAAGTCATCCAATAATAAGAAAGACTACCATGTGGACATTCCCCCATTACACACCCGGCAAACTTCCCGACTGGCAAGCCTTGGAACACCGTTTCAGTTGGTTTGCCGATATGAAAAACGTGCCGCAGGATCCTGAATGGCACGCAGAAGGCGATGTATTCGTCCATACTAAAATGGTATGCGAAGCCCTGCTGCAACTGCCCGAATTCCAAGCGCTCAGCGAGCAGGAGCAACATATCTTGTTTACCGCCGCCATGCTGCATGATGTAGAAAAACGCAGCACCACCAAACGCGAGATCCAAGACGGCAAAGAGCGGATTGTGTCGCCTAACCATGCCAAAAAAGGTGAATACACTGCCCGCGCCCTGCTTTACACCGAACTTGCCACGCCGTTTGCCGTGCGCGAAGCGATAGCCAAACTCGTGCGCCTGCACGGGCTGCCGCTGTGGGCAATCGACAAACCGAATCCGGAACGCGCCACCATCGCTGCTTCTTTGCAGGTCGATACCGCCCACCTCGCCATGCTTGCCAAAGCTGACATTCTGGGCCGCACCTGCAACGATCAACAGGATATCCTGCTGCGCATCGACTTGTTCCGCGAGTTGTGTGAAGAAAACGGCTGCTGGGGTAAAGCGCGCGATTTCGCCAGCGATTACGGCCGCTATCTCTACCTTAACGGCCGCAGCGAAATGCCCGATTACCAACCGTTTGATGACCGAACCTTTGACGTGTACGCCATGTGCGCCATAGCGGGCAGCGGCAAAGACAGTTACATCAGGCAACACCTTTCCCATCTGCCTATGCTGTCGCTGGACGACATCCGCCGCGAGCACAAACTCGACCCTGCCGATCCGAAGCACACCGCCGAAGCCGTGCGCTTGGGTAAAGAGCAGGCAAAAGAATACCTGCGCGCCCGCACGTCCTTTGTCTTCAACGCCACCAACCTCAACCGCGACCTGCGGAGCAAATGGCTGCCGATGTTCGCCGACTACGGCGCGCGGGTACACCTGATTTATTTGGAAGTGCCTTACACGCAATTGCTGTCGCAAAACCGTAACCGCGAATATTCCGTGCCGAACGATGTGATACACCGCATGATCAATAAGCTGGAAATTCCCGATTACAGCGAAGCGCATACGGTGGATTTTGTGGTTTCTGATTAAGCAGCCCTCATCCGAAGTACGGCTACCAACCATACAGCAAACGATTCTCGCGTCAATCGATTACCGTCTGCGACTTCATGGGCTTATCTAGGATTGAATATAAAAGGTCGTCTGAAAATCAGTTTTTCAGACGACCTTTTATGTTAAAACTTCAAACCAATGTCGATTATCCGACTTATCCGAGATTTGAGGTTTTCAGACGACCTTTATAGTGGATTAAAATAAAAATGAGACAAGGCGGCAACGCCCGCCGTGTACGGGTAGTACATAAGGGCGTTGGCAACGCTGTATCATTGCAATTTTAATCCACTATAGTTCTAAAAAGGTCGTCTGAAACGCTCGTGCTGCTTTGTTAATGCAGATTTCTAAACTGCTCGAGGAAGGCGGGAATGCCGGGCAGCATGCCGACTGCGCCCATTGCTGCGCAGAGGATGACAAAGCCGACGGTAGGTACGACGACGCGACCCATAAACCCGAGTTCCGCGCTGCGTTCTTTACATCCGATTAAGCCCAAGTTATCCAAAAGCATGGTCAGCGACCAGCCGAAAACGGGATTGACCAGTGCAGAGGAGAAGACAACGATGGCGGCGGATTGGGTGGTTTTTCCCTTGCGCGTCATTTCCATGCCTGCTTCCAAAAGTGGGACATAGACGCCGACAATCAGCGCAACGCTCAATACGGGCTGCCAAATCGCCAAATCCATAGGATAGCCCCAGACGGATGCAATGATACAGAACAAGGCAGTCAGTATCGCGCCTGCGGGAATCGGACGTTTGGCAATGGAGGCGGGAACGATGTAAGTTCCCCATGAAGAGGTAAAGTTCGCGCCGCCCAGTACCGAGCCTGCGACTTGGCGGACGGAACAGGTGAACATGGTGTCGTCGATGTTCATCAAGGCTTTTTCGGATCGCTCGGGATAGCTGATTTTTTGGAACACTTGATGCCCTAAGAAATCAGGCGACCACATGGCGACGGCGAGTACGGCAAAGGGGAACACGACCAAAAAGCTGTCCATCGTCGGCAGACCCATCATCCAGCCGGTATTTTCACCCCACCAGTAAGCAGGACTCATAGGCGGCAGGCCTGGAGCGGTTTGGAAGGAAAACGGTGCACCCAAAAGATACGCGGTAAAACCTGCCAGCACGCAGCCCAACGGGACGGCAAGCCAACGTTTGCGCCAATGTTCCAGCAGCGCATAGAGCAGGATGGTGCCGATGATCACGATGAAGGCAATGTAGCTTTTGTCAAAACTGCCTGCCCATTCAAAAAGTTTCTTGACCTGACTGGTCGTACCAACGAAGCCCAGATACAGCAGCAGCCCGCCGCATACGCCGTTGCTCGTCAGTTTCGCCATCAGGCTGCCGCCTTTGGTAATGCCCAACAAGAAACCGAACACACCAATCAACAAGCCGAAAGCCAGCGGATGCCCGCCTGCGGCAACGACGACGGGAATCAGCGGAATCAACGGCCCGTGCGTACCGGGTAAGTTGGAAGTGGGGAGAAAAAGGCCGGAGAGCAGAATGATAAAGATTGAAGCAATCAGCAGCTCGTAACGGACGTTTTGCGGCAGAAAGGTGTCGGGCAGACCCAACGGCACGGCAAACGCCGCCGCTACTGCGCTGACCATCACCACCTTGCCAATGGTTCCCGCCACCGCAGGAATCAGGTCTTCAGGTTCGAAGCGGTAATCTCGAAACGGCAGATTGAGCCGCCAGCGTTTAGGCTGCATGATTTGCAGCTCATGTTCCAAATACGCTTCACGGCTTTCAAAGTCCGACGGCGGCTTGTGCATGCCGGAATATGATGTGTCGTGGTTCATAATTTCTCCTTTGGTTGACTTGTTTTTGGTTCTGTCGGCAATCGCCGTCCGACTTTTTATATCCGCTCCGAAAGCGGCTATACACGGCAAAGCCGGTAGTCGGGATCGGGCTTATTGTCAACAATTTAGTGTTTGGATACTAACACACAAATTATCCGGCTTAGGTAAAAATTTTCGTTTTGGTATGAATAAGTTGGAAAAACAACAAAAGAGGTCGTCTGAAATCTTTCAGACGACCTTCGTTTTGTGATTTAAGCCTTATGTTTTTTCTTGAGCGCGGCGTTCAGGATGCACCCTAAAACGAAGCCGACGGTTGCGGGCAGCAGCCAACCCAGTCCGACGTTGTAAAGCGGCAGTGCGCCGTTGATGTCGGCGGCGACTTCTTCGCTGAAACCGAACGCGGCTTTATAGGCATCGAGCAAGCCGACTGCCAGCGTTGCCATCATAGTGCAGAAATAGACGATGCGGCTGCCGCCGAACAGTTTGTGCAGGAAGACCAGCAGGATGATGACGATGGTCAGCGGGTACAGCAGCATCAGCATCGGAATGGAGAAGGTCAGGATGGAGGACAGGCCTTTGTTCGCCAACGCCATAGACACGACCGTATTGATGATGACGAACATTTTGTAAGAAATGCCGGGACACAGGCGGTTGAAATATTCGGAACATGATGTAATCAGTCCGACGGCGGTACTTAAGCAGGCGAGCAGGACGATGACGCCCAAGAGGGTGTTGCCGGGTACGCCGAAGTAGAAATTCGCGGTTTTCGACAACACTTCCGTGCCGTTTTCCTGAAGTCCCAAGCCTGCCACGCTGGTCGCGCCCATATAGCCGATAAAGAGGTACACCAAAGCCAGACAAGATGCGGCAACGATGCCTGAAACGGCAGTCGTCCGCAGCAGCTCGGAGCGGTTGTCCACGCCCATCGCACGCACGGCGTCAATGACGATAATGGAGAACACCAGCGAAGCGAGTGCGTCCATTGTGCTGTAGCCTTCCAAAATGCCTTTTATGAACGGACGAAGGGTAAAATCGCCTTGTGCCGCTGCGGGAACGCCCATCGGATTCAACGCGGCGTAGCCGACCAAAACGGCAATCGTCAAAAGCAATACGGGCGTCAGAATTTTACCGATGCGGTCCACCAGTTTGCCCAGCGACATCGACAGCCAATACGCCACGCCGAAAAACGCCACGCTGAACGCCGCCAACCCGACTGTTTTTTGGCTTTCATTCAAAAACGGCGCAACGGCAATCTCAAACGACACCGTCGCCGTACGCGGCATGGCAAACAAAGGCCCGATGGACAAATACAGTGCGACGGCAAACGCCACGCCGTACCAAGGGGCAACCCTGGATGCCAGCGCCTGCACATCGCGCGAACCGGAATAGCCGATGGCAATCACGCCCAACAGCGGCAGACCCGCGCCGGTCAACAGGAAACCTGTCATCGCAGAGAACCAGCTTTCCCCCGCCTGTTGTCCGAGATAAGCAGGGAAAATCAGATTGCCCGCACCGAAAAACAAAGCGAACAACATCAAACCGACCGCCCACAGCGAGGCTTTACGGTTGAGCGGGGAAACACTGTTCATAAATTCGTACCTGTTTGTTTATATTGGATTAACTTTAAACCAGTACGGCGTTGCCTTGCCTTGCCATACTATCTGTACTGTCTGCGGCTTCGTCGCCTTGTCCTGATTTAAATTTAATCCACTATATAAAGGGCAGTTGATGGAAATGAGTATGGGTTTGCCAAGCGTGAAATCATCATGCTGTTTCGTCTTCAACATCGGCGGAGGGGTCGTCTGAAACGCCCCCTTCCGCTTCCGGGCGTTCTAAATTTTCCTGTTTCAGGCTGATTTCGATTTCGCCGTAGCTGTCCGGTTGGACGATGCGGACCAAACCTTCTTTGGCAAGCTCCAACAGCACGATGAAATTGACGACCACATACGCCGCGCCCTGCTCCGGCTTGAACAAATCGCTGAATTTGCATATCCCGCTCTCGTTCAGACGACGTAAAACCGCCGTCATCTGCGCGCGCACGGAAATGGTTTCCTGAATCACTTCATGGCTGCGCGTATGTTTCGCCCGCGACAAAATGCCCAGCCAAGCCTGCGTCAAATCGGCGACATACACCTCCGGCAGCTTCGCCTCGACCGCGATTTCCAACGGCAGATACGCCCAAGCAAAATCCCTTCCCGCGCGCGGCAACGCATCCAAACCCTGCGCCGCCAGCTTCATTTGTTCGTAAGCCAAAAGACGGCGCACCAGCTCGGCACGCGGATCCGCCTCTTCATCCTCAACCTCTTCGGGACGCGGCAAGAGCAGGCGCGATTTGATTTCAATCAGCATCGCCGCCATCAAGAGATATTCCGCCGCCAAATCAAACTGATACGCTTCCATTTGGGCGATATAGTGCAGATATTGCTCGGTAATCTTCACCATCGGAATATCGAGAACGTCGATATTTTGTTTGCGGATAAGGTAAAGCAGCAAATCCAACGGCCCTTGGAAGCTGCTTAAGACAACCTTCAAAGCATCGGGCGGAATAAACAAATCCTGCGGCAAATCGGTTACGGGTTGACCGAATACCCACGCGACAGTGTGTTCAGACGACGTTGCCGCAGCGGAAGGAATAAGGTGTTCTGAAGGCATGTTTAGAGGGTCTTTTTATTTTTAGGTTTGATAGGTATCTGATACATAGCAGGGTCGTCTGAAAACGCAGCGGGGTTCGTCAAAACGAGTGCGGCAAAACAAAAATCAGCCTTTTTCGCGTTGGCTTTTCAAAGAAGCGATGGCAATGGCAAGCGTTTGCGCCAACGCCATGCCCAGCAGCGGCAAAACGGCGAAAAACGAACCGGTCAGCACCGTAACGGCATCGCGGGAAAACACAAAGCCATCGCGTGCCAGCATCGCGATTATCCAAGCCGACAATAGCAGCCATTCGCAGCCGACCAAAAACCAAATCATCCCGACCGAGCAGCGTTTGCGCCACTTCATGATGGCAGCGTGCAAAAGGCTGAATATCGGAACGGACAGGAAAGGATAAAGGAAATTGGTAAACGGCCGCGGAGAGCCGTCCTGAAAACACAAATAATCGCCCGACTGCATGTCGCATCCCATTGCGCCAAACATCGGATCGACGGCATACATCAACACGCCGAACCACACCGCATAAATCAGGCTGGCAATAAAATAGGCTTTGAAAAATCGGTTCATAGGCAAAAAAGGTCGTCTGAAAAAATAAATTTCAAAAGGCTTAAACCCACATCAAATTTTCTGATTGGCATTTGCAGAAGAGACCAACACACTCAGGGCTTGAACTGCTGCCATGCCATAAACAGGCAATCCGAAAAAAAGAAGTCCCGTTATTGCCGTCCAACTACTATCCAGACTACTCCACTCCCACAGTAAAAAAACAAACCAAACAATCAACCATTCGACAATAGGCAAGGCAAGAGTCATCGAAGTTGTACAGCGTTTGGTCCACTTCATAATGCCGGCATTGAGTAGGGACAATAACATTACAGATAAAAACGGAAAGAAGAAAAACTTCAAAGACACTTTCTCAAAAGCCGACATTTCATGAGCTCGTGAACAATACTCTGCATACTGTTCATTGTCAGCGTCAATATCAAAACATTCGAATCCTGAAAACAGCAAACCGACACTGTACACCAGCAAACCGAAGACAACCGCATAAATCAGGCTACTGATAAAGTAGGCTTTAAAAAATCGATTCATCTCACTTCCGTCCCGCAATATGTTCCACCGCCGCCTGCACACAATACAGCCCAAACGAAGCCGTTACCAACATACTCGCCCCATAGCCCGCGCAGGACAACCCTTGCGGCGCAGCATCGGTCGAACACGCTTCGCCCGATTGCGGCGGCGTAATGTTTTCAGTCGAGAACACACACGGCACGCGCATTTTTTCTTTGGTATCGCGGCTGAAACCGTAGCGTTTGCGCAGGGTGTAGCGCAGGTTGGCAAGCAGCGGGTCGTAGGTCACGCGGCTCAAATCGGCGGTTTGAATCAACGCCGGATTTTTCTGTCCGCCCGCGCCGCCGCTGAGGATAAACGGCTGTTTGTGTTTCACAAAATAAGCCGCCATCGCCGCCTTGACGCGTACTTGGTCTATCGCGTCGATCACAAAGTCGAAAGGTCGTCTGAAAAGCGTTTCCAGATTGTCTTCCGTCACAAAATCCTCGATCTCCTCCACTTCGCATTGCGGATTGATTTGGGCAATGCGTTCGCGCAACGCCGTCACCTTCGCCTTGCCGAAATCGTCGGTCAGCGCATGAAGCTGGCGGTTGACATTGGACTCGGCGACGTTGTCCAAATCAATCAAGGTCAAACGACCGATGCCCGTCCGCGCCAAAGCCTCCACCGCCCAAGAGCCTACCCCGCCCACGCCGACCACGCAGACGTGCGCGCGCGAAAACCGCACCAGTGCTTCATCTCCGTAGAGTCTGGCAATACCGCCGAAACGGCGCGAAGGAAGAAAAACAGTGTCGTTCATACCCAACCTTGTGATATGTCAATAAATGAATGAAAATCAACGCAAAACGCTGCGGAAGAATCCGGCGCATATTATACTGGAAAGCAGCCGGACTGTTGCAGCAGCCCGAAAGGGTCTATAATCGTTTCATATTGGACCCTTCCCAACCGCATCCAACAAAGTGCCGCCTGCGGCGCAAAAAGGAGAATGAACTATGTACAAACATCTGGTTGTAGCCGTTGACGGCAGCGAAACTTCCCTCAACGCCCTGAAACACGCCGCCGAGTTGGCAAGCGTCAACAACGCCCGCCTGACTTTGGTACACGTCGCCAACCCCGCCGAATACATGGCGCTCGCCCCCGAATTCCTGCAACACGAAAGCTACGAAGCCGCCGCCGTCGCCCAAGGCAACGAAGTCTTGGACTTCGCTGAAAAAACCGCCCGCGAAAACGGCGTGGAAAACATTGTCAAACACCTGCTGGTAGCCAACAAAGGCGCGCGCGAAATGGCGCAGGATTTGGTCGATTACGCCGATGAAAACGGCGCCGACCTGCTGGTACTCGGCACACACGGCCGCACCGGTCTGATGCACCTCCTGATGGGCAGCTTCGCCGAAACCGTAATGCGCCAAAGCCACCTGCCGCTTCTGATTATCCGCAGCAAAGCGGAAGAAGCGTAAGGGTTTGCCCTATTGAAGAAGGTCGTCTGAAACTGCTTCGACAAACGCAGTTTCGATAATGTCCTTATCCGTCAAATATAGTGGATTAAATTTAAATCAGGACAAGGCGACGAAGCCGCAGACAGTACAGATGTAACGCCGTCCTGGTTTAAAGTTAATCCACTATAAAAAGGTCGTCTGAAAACCTGAACCTTGGTTTTCAGACGACCTTTGTCTTGTAATCCGTTTTATCCGTCCGTTTTCAGCATCCGCAAGACGTTTCGTCCGATGTCTGAAGGCTCAAGGCTTTGCGTTTTTGAGCTTTTTCGTAACGGCAGCGTTGACGCTCGGTAGTAATTTCCAGCGGCGGGACGGGAACGGGTTTGCCGTCTTCAACCGCGACCATGGTGAAGTAGCAGCTGTTGGTATGGCGCACTTCGCCGGTGCGGATGTTTTGCGCTTCGACACGGATACCGATTTCCATGGAAGTTCTGCCCGTGTAGTTGACGCTGGAGTAAAAAGTTACCAAGTCGCCGACGTGTATCGGCTCTTTAAACAAGACTTTATCGACAGACAGGGTAACGCAGTAGTTGCCGCTGTAACGGCTGGCGCAGGAGTAGGCGACTTGGTCGAGCAGGCGCAAAAGTTCGCCGCCGTGGACGTTGCCGCTGAAATTGGCGGTGTCCGGCATCATCAGCTCGGACATGATGAGTTCGTGTGAAGGGAGTTGGCGGGCTTGTTCCATGATGTTCCTCTTTTTGAAATAAATGTTTGTGTTGAAACGGGCGGTCTGCGAGTATTTTGAATGGTTTCAGACGACCTTAACGAGTGTATTTAATCTATGAATATACGGCAATTGGATTTTTTTATGGGTTTATAACCATTTCCTACGCGAGAAGAAAATCAGCAGCCCGACGATGATGCACAACATCAAACCCAAAACCATAAAATAGCCGTAATGCCAATGCAGCTCGGGCATATTGTCGAAGTTCATGCCGTAAATGCCGGTGATGACGGTCAGCGGCATGAAGATGATGGTGATGACGGTCAGGACGCGCATTTGTTGGTTCATGCGGTTGGACTGGAAGGAAAGGTAGATGTCCATCATGCTCAACACCATGTCGCGCGAGGCGTCGAGCGATTCGATAAGCTGCATGTTGTGGTCGTACACGTCGCGCAGATAGACGGTGGACTCGCCTTTGAAAATGGCAAAATCGCCGCGCACGGCAAGCTGATAGAACACGTCGCGCAAGGGCAAAAGCGTGCGGCGTAGGCGGACGGCGTCGCGCTTGAGGCGGTGGATTTTGCCGAGAATGTCGCTGTTTTCATTTTTAAACAGGGATTTGTCTATGGCTTCGACGCGGTTGTTGTACTCTTCCAAGACGATGAAATAGTCGTCCACGATGCGGTCGAGCAGGCAATAGGCGAGGAAGGCGGTGTTTTTACCGAGGATGCCGCGCGGGTTTTCGCTCATTTGGCGGCGCAACTGGCTGAACAGCCCCAGCGGTTTTTGCTGGAACGACAACACGAAATCCTTGCCGATAATCAGATACACTTGGTCGGAATTCAGTTTGCCGGCGGCGGTGTAGTGGTAAACCTGTGCGGCGATAAACAGATAATTGTCGTAGTCTTCGATTTTGGGGCGTTGTTTGCGGCTGAGGATGTCTTCGATGACCAGCTCGTGGATACCGTAAGGCTCCAGCGTGTGTTTGAGCAACGCGGCGTCGTTGATGCCGACGAAATGCAGCCAGTTGGTCTGCCCCGCTTGCGGGCAGGCGATGTCGGGCAGTTTTTTACCCGCGAGATAATCGTGCTGGGCAAACGTATTGGCGGAATAAAGCGTTTGGTGGATGGCGGAACGTGGAGCGTTGTCGGTATTGCTGCGCGGGACGGTTTGGTCTTGCGGGATTTCGACTGCGTCTGCGCTGTTGGGCTGTTTGCTCATAAAATGGGATAAGGCAGGATGGATAATATGTTTTTATATTGTGAAAAAGGTCGTCTGAAAGGTTCAGACGACCTTTATGCTTTAGAAAACCGTTTCGGATGTTTTACAAGCCTTGGCGGTCGAGCCAGCGTTCGGCATCAAGTGCGGCTTGGCAGCCTGAAGCCGCGCTGGTGATGGCTTGGCGGTAGGTGTGGTCTTTGACGTCGCCCGCTGCCCATACGCCTTCGATGTTGGTCGCGCCGACGTTGTCGCCAGTACCGCCTTTGGTTTTCAAATAGCCGGTTTCGTCCATATCGAGCTGACCTTTGAAAATGTCGGTGTTGGGTTTATGGCCGATGGCAATGAAAACGCCTTTGACGGCGATGTCTTCGGTAGTGCCGTCGTTGTGTTTCAGGCGAGCGCCGGTAACGCCGCCTTCGTCGCCCAAGACTTCATCCAGATTGCTGTTGAGCTTGAGGATGATTTTGCCTTCTTCAACGCGCTGCATGAGTTTGTCCACCATGATTTTTTCGGCGCGGAAACTGTCGCGGCGGTGGATCAGGGTAACGGTGTTGGCAATGTTGGCGAGGTAAAGGGCTTCCTCTACGGCAGTATTGCCGCCGCCGACGACGGCGACGTCTTGTTGTTTATAGAAGAAACCGTCGCAAGTCGCGCAGGCAGATATGCCTTTGCCCGCAAAGGTTTCTTCGCTGGGCAGCCCCAGATATTTGGCGGATGCGCCGGTGGCAACGATCAAGGCGTCGCAGGTGTATTCGCCCATGTCACCTTTGAGGGTAAAGGGACGGTTTTGCAAATCAACGGTGTGGATTTGGTCGAAAATCATTTCGGTGCCGAAGCGTTCGGCGTGGGCTTGAAAACGAGCCATCAGCTCCGGGCCTTGTACGCCTTCGGCATCGGCGGGCCAGTTGTCGACTTCGGTGGTGGTCATCAGTTGTCCGCCCTGTTCGACACCGGTAATGATGACGGGCTTGAGGTTGGCGCGGGCGGCATAGACGGCGGCAGTGTAGCCGGCAGGACCTGAGCCGAGGATGATGAGTTTGTGATGGTTGCTCATGATGTTTTCCTTACTGAGAGATTGAGTGTGTTTCAGACGAGGTAGATTTTACTTGAAACTCAGGTCGTCTGAAAATGTAGATGCATCCGCATTCCACTTTTCTTTTGATAAAGGGTAGTGGCTGAAGGCATCTTGTATAGTGGATTAACTTTAAACCAGTACGGCGTTGCCTCGCCTTGCCGTACTATCTGTACTGTCTGCGGCTTCGTCGCCTTGTCCTGATTTAAATTTAATCCACTATATGGCTATGGATAAACAAAGGTCGTCTGAATTTTCAGACGACCTTCATCTGTTTTAATCGGCAAATACGTTGTCTTTTCCTAATAACCATTCTTTGCCGAATCGGAAACCCGTTTTAAAAAACCAGATGGCTTTAGCGGCGACGGCCAAAACCGCGACTCATTGGACGGCGATGGTTGGACGGCTGCTGGGTGGTTTGGCGGTAACGTTGTTGTTGCGCCGCTTGTTGTTGTGCAGGCAGGCTGCGGGTATTGAGTTGCTGGCTGGTACGGCTGTTAGGACGGGCTGTTTGATAATAATTGGCGCGTGCGCGTTGGGCAATCGGGCTGTTTTGATTGCGTGCTTGTGTGAATTTGTTTGCCAGCGCGTTACCGATGAATGCGCCTGCCGCTGTACCAACCAAGCTTTGCAGCAGCCAGCTGCCAGTGGATTGGTCGTAAATATATTGTTGTCCGTCTGTTCCGGTCACAGGCTGACCATTGTTGCCGTTGGCTTGTGCTTCGGCAGGAATGGTATCTTTCACACCTTCCGGCGTGAGTTGGTAAATCGTATTGTCTTGTTGTTGGGCAAGTTGCTGCTGAAGCGCTTCGATTTGTTTTTGCTGCTGCTCAAGCTGGGCTTGGGTATTGTCTTTGCAGGCGGCAAGAGCAAGTGAGGAAAGTGCGGCTAAGGCAATGAGTTTTTTCATTTTTTTATCCTTTTTTGAAGTGGTATTGTCCAAGCCGAGCGTTATCGGCAAACTGCGCATCAATATACTGCACCTTGCCGTGGTATATGGTGCAAATTTGATTTTTATCAAGCGCGTAAATGTTTTTTACAAAGGCAGACGGGGAAGTTTGGCTGCGAAAGCAAGGCTGTTGGCAATCAGGCTGCCATGATTTTCCATTTCATGTTCGGTTTCTACAATCAGCAAGTTATCAGGGCGACGGGCATGCAGGCTCATATGCATTTGGGCGGGGGTAAATGGAAGATGATGGCGTTTGGCAAAAGCTTGGGCGCGTTGGTTGGCGGTTTTCAACATCGGCAACAGCGTGATATCCAAATGAAAACGTTGTACACCCAATACTAAGATACGCGCGGCAAAAAAGTCGGCTTCCTCCGTAAAGACAGCAGGGCTGCCTGCTTCAAAATCGTGTCTTTCCACGGCAATCAAAGTGGCAACCATACGGATTTGCGGAATCAATGCCTCGCTGATCAGCGTATCTGCGCTGCCCGGCAAAGTTTGGGGATTTGATGTGTGGTGATGGCTGTTGCCGTCAACAATCATTTGGCAGCGGTGTAAAGGAAGCATTTTTGTTTGGGCGTTTATGGACGGGGTCATGGCTGTAATCCTGATTCAGTTGTGTTTTATTTCATATTTCAATTGATGCGGCCATGTATAGGTAACAAAAAAGCCGCTCAAACTGAGGCGGCTCTGATTTGCGTATCCTATCTCTAATCTGTTTCAGACAAGCGCAAAAAAGTACCGCACGTTTGTGTGGTACCAATAGAAGAAAGCAGATGAATGATGCGCTGTTTGCATGACAGAATACATAAATAATGGAATAGGTAACGTGTGCAGTTTAAAACAAAAATTCTAAATATTTCAAGAGCAGCAAGGGAAATAATACAAAAATATTTATAACTTATTAATATTCATATGATTTTATTTTGTTTTAAACCCATATACGCTCCATATTCAGCCATTAACAAGGCAGGAAAACCGGTCCTTTTACTCAAAAAACTTAAAAGAAAAACGGCATATCCGAAAAGATATGCCGTTTATGGGTGCAGGGACTGCTATATTTGGCAGTGGTTTGTGTTTTAGTCCTCTTGCGCCGCTGTTTGCAGGTAGTTCGGCAAACCGATTTTGCCGATCAGCTCCTGCTGGGTTTCGAGCCAGTCGATGTGTTCTTCGTTGATGTCTTTTTGTTTTTCCAACAAATCACGGCTGACATAGTCTTGCTGTTGTTCCGCGATGGCGATGGCAGCGACGAGGGCATCGTGTTTTTCCTGTTCTTTTGTCAAATCGCAGGTCAGGATTTCCTCGGTTGATTCGCCGATAAGCAGTTTGCCCAATTCTTGCAGATTAGGCAGACCTTCCAAGAACAAAATACGCTCGATTAAATCGTCTGCGGATTTCATTTCGCGGATGGATTGTTTGAAGAAATGTTCGCCCAATTCCTCAAAGCCCCAGTTTTTCAAAATGCGGGCATGCAGGAAATATTGGTTGATGGTAACCAAAAGCAAGCCCAAGTTTTTGTTCAATTCGCGGATAACTAAGCGATCGCCTTTCATTTTCAGCTCCTTATATACGCTTAATTACATTTGGCTTTGGTAGTAGTTGCCTTCGCCGACGAGTTCGATCAGGCGCAGTTGTTGTTCCAGCCAGTGCGCGTGATCTTCTTCAGTGTCTTTCAGCTGGGCAATCATCAAATCACGGGTAACGTAGTCTTGTGCTTCTTCGCACAGTTTGATGCCTTTTTTCAACGCATCGCGTACTTCGTATTCGGTGTTCAAGTCCGCTTTCAGGCAGGAAACCACGTCGGTCCCGATGTTCAGTTCGGCACGGGTCATTTTAGGGGTACCGCCCAGCATCAGGATACGGCGGATGAAGTCTTCGGCGTGAGTGGTTTCTTCTTCCATCTCATGGTTCAGACGCTCGAACAGTTTGGTGTAGCCCCATTCGGAGTACAGGCGTGAGTGGATGAAGTATTGATCGCGTGCAGCCAGCTCGCCGGACAACAGTTCGTTCATATAATCGATAACAGCTTGATTGCCTTGCATAATTCTTTCTCTTTCTTTGAAATTGTAAAGTGTCTGTAAAAAACATTGCGTGTTGTTTTTTGATGACTGAATTGTATGAAAAAGCCTGACGCTTGACAAATTTTCTATTTAAAATACAAACAATTATCAAAAGAAACAGAAGCCTTAAAAGGTCGTCTGAAAATTCAATATCTTGTTTTATATAGATATTTGTTGCCATTGGTATTAAGAATCCATTTCAACATTCAAAAACATTTACACTCTTTAACCATAAACAAAAGCAAATAAATTACAAAATCCAATCAAATTTTATTATTAATTATTCTCAAATGCTTTTATAGTGGATTAAATTTAAATCAGGACAAGGCGACGAAGCCGCAGACAGTACAGATAGTACGGCAAGGCGAGGCAACGCCGTACTGGTTTAAAGTTAATCCACTATATCGTCAAACTGTGCTGCAGTACGCATTAGTGAATGACGGTTGAACCGGAACAAACGCCGTACCGATTCAAATTTAATCTACTCCCCCACCGTCCGATAAGATGAACCGTGATATAATTGCGAGTTACTTTTTGATAAAAATCATTTGAAATACATATCACCATGAAACAAATTCGCAACATCGCCATCATCGCCC
The DNA here is from genome assembly GCF_940793045.1 of Neisseria sp. Marseille-Q2251. Lineage (NCBI taxonomy): Bacteria > Pseudomonadati > Pseudomonadota > Betaproteobacteria > Neisseriales > Neisseriaceae > Neisseria > Neisseria sp. Marseille-Q2251. The sequence goes on along the minus strand of NZ_CALNWV010000007.1, from coordinate 28,685 downwards.
ACGTCGACCACGGCAAAACCACATTAGTTGACCAACTGCTGCGCCAATCCGGTACATTCCGCGCCAACCAGCAGGTTGACGAGCGCGTGATGGACAGCAACGACCTTGAAAAAGAACGCGGCATTACCATCCTCGCCAAAAACACCGCCATCGATTACGAAGGCTACCACATCAACATCGTCGACACTCCGGGACACGCCGACTTCGGCGGCGAAGTAGAGCGCGTTTTGGGTATGGTGGACTGCGTCGTATTGTTGGTAGATGCGCAGGAAGGCCCGATGCCGCAAACCCGTTTCGTTACCAAAAAAGCCTTGGCTTTGGGACTGAAACCGATCGTCGTCATCAATAAAATCGACAAACCGTCCGCCCGTCCGAGCTGGGTCATCGACCAAACTTTTGAACTCTTCGACAACTTGGGCGCAACCGACGAGCAGTTGGACTTCCCGATTGTCTACGCTTCCGGCCTGTCCGGTTTCGCCAAACTGGAGGAAACCGACGAGAGCAACGACATGCGTCCGCTGTTCGACACCATCTTAAAACACACGCCCGCACCAAGCGGCAGCGCGGACGAAACGCTGCAACTGCAAATCTCCCAGCTCGACTACGACAACTACACCGGCCGTCTCGGCATCGGCCGCATCCTGAACGGACGTATCAAACCCGGTCAAGTCGTTGCCGTGATGAACCACGATCAACAAATCGCCCAAGGCCGCATCAACCAGCTTTTGGGTTTCAAAGGTTTGGAACGCGTGCCGCTTGAAGAAGCCGAAGCCGGCGACATTGTGATTATTTCCGGTATCGAAGACATCGGTATCGGTGTGACCATCACCGACAAAGACAACCCTAAAGGTTTGCCGATGTTGAGCGTGGACGAACCGACGCTGACGATGGACTTTATGGTAAACACTAGCCCGCTGGCGGGTACCGAAGGCAAATTCGTGACCAGCCGCCAAATCCGCGACCGCCTGCAAAAAGAATTGCTGACCAACGTCGCCCTGCGCGTGGAAGATACCGCCGATGCCGACGTGTTCCGCGTATCCGGGCGCGGCGAACTGCACCTGACGATTTTGCTGGAAAACATGCGCCGCGAAGGCTATGAACTGGCAGTCGGCAAACCGCGCGTCGTTTACCGCGACATTGACGGTCAAAAATGCGAACCTTATGAAAACCTGACCGTGGACGTGCCCGACGACAACCAAGGCGCGGTAATGGAAGAACTCGGCCGCCGCCGCGGCGAACTGACCAATATGGAAAGCGACGGCAACGGCCGTACCCGCCTCGAATACCATATTCCCGCACGCGGCTTGATCGGTTTCCAAGGCGAATTCATGACCCTTACGCGCGGCGTCGGCCTGATGAGCCACGTATTCGACGACTACGCGCCCGTAAAACCCGATATGCCAGGCCGCCACAACGGCGTACTGGTTTCCCAAGAGCAAGGCGAAGCCGTCGCTTATGCCTTGTGGAACTTGGAAGACCGCGGCCGTATGTTCGTATCACCCAACGATAAAATCTACGAAGGCATGATTATCGGCATCCACAGCCGAGAAAACGATTTGGTCGTCAACCCGCTCAAAGGCAAAAAACTTACCAACGTCCGCGCCAGCGGCACCGATGAAGCCGTGCGCCTGACTACGCCGATCAAGCTGACGCTGGAAGGTGCGGTCGAGTTTATCGACGATGACGAACTCGTTGAAATCACGCCGCAATCCATCCGCCTGCGCAAGCGTTACCTGAGCGAACTGGAACGCCGCCGCCACTTCAAAAAGCTGGATTGATTCAACTAGCCTGTTGATAAGATGAAGAAAGGTCGTCTGAAAATTTTTAGACGACCTTTTTATTGCTTGCTATTCGTTCTTGCACAAAATTGCCGTTTTATAGTGGATTAACTTTAAACCAGTACGGCGTTGCCTCGCCTTAGCTCAAAGAGAACGATTCTCTAAGGTGCTGAAGCACCAAGTGAATCGGTTCCGTACTATCTGTACTGTCTGCGGCTTCGTCGCCTTGTCCTGATTTAAATTTAATCCACTATAAAAAACTGTCGGGTTTGATTTTCAGCCGCTCAAAGTCAGAAACACCTTTCAGTCAACCTGAATCAGTTGCGGCGGCTATTTGTTTTCGCCGTATTTATTATGCAGATTTCGGATTCCTTCTTTCAACCATTCATCCCAATCATGGCGTAAACGGCAGAGTTCTTTATTCCAATACAGACAGTCCCAAGCCATGCTGCGCGAGGCTTCGGTATCTCGCTCAAGCATTCGGGCGACAAAAGGTTCGAGCGTTTGCGCGCTTTTGAACATACCGCCGTATTCGCCGTAAGTGCGGCAGGTTTCAGGATGAAGCGTTTCCATCAGCGTTTCGATTTCGCCTTGCAACGCAAGCCATGAACCGTTTACCTCGTCCAAAGCAAGTACATCGCGCAGCCAATGTTTGATGTTTTCCAAACCTTGAAAACGCGGGTCATGCCACAGCAGGCGCAAGGTAGCGAGCTGACTTTCGGATTCGGTCCAACCTTGCGGATTATCGTGACCGAAAAGAGAGACAAGTTCGTACAACGCACGATTACGCTGCTTCTCCGGCAAGGCAAGTAAGATGTCGCAGACTTGTTCGGGAGTCTGCCAAAGAGAAAGTTTGGAAAGAGTCATGGGCTTGAGGTCGTCTGAAAATCAATGGACATCAACCAGATGGTCGGTTCATATACTTTTCACGACGAAGCTGTTTTTGAATTAAAAATATGAAAATCGACGAAAGGTCGTCTGAAAACCGATTTCAGACGACCTTTCTGATTTAAACCATCAACCGCAATATCGGCAATCCAATATGTCTTTGCGGATGTCGTTCAGCAGGAAGGCTACGGTGTCTTCATGTTCTGCCTGTACGAAAACGAAGAGTCGGGCGATGATTTTGCCGATAAAGACTTTTTGCAAGGCGCAGGCATCGGTCAGGGTGTGTTCCTGCAGGAAGCTGCGGATGTCTTCTGGCAAGGTGTAGTCGCGGGCAACGGCGGCAAAGCGGGCGTCGGTTTGCAGGCGGTCGAGCAGGGTTTGGTTTTTGTCCAACTTAATGCCCGCTTCTTTTTCTTCGGCGGTGGCGCGGACGAACTGGTCGTAAATTTCGGCATAAAGCATATCGTTCGGACCTTCAAAAATCGTGAAGGGACGGATGTCGATAGCGATATTGCTGGCGGTGTGTCCGCGTTCAAAACCCTTCGCGCCCAAGAGTTTTTGCAACATTTGCGCGGCGGCGTAAGTGTATTCCGTAGCGAGGGTTTTGATGATGTTTGCCTCCATCAATTGATGGGCGACGGGGGCAACGGGCGAAACGGAATGGCAGACGTAGCGGTAAAGAATCTCGGAAACCTGATGGCGGCGTTGGATTTCGCGGCGTTCGTAATCGACGAATTTGATGTCGTTGCGGACGTATCGGTTCAGGTTTTCAAGGATGTATTCCATGATACCGTGTGTCATGCCGATCAGTTGCAGGCGGCTGCGGATGAAGATGTTTTGGAACGCGCGCAAGCCTGCGGCGTCGTTCTGAGAGAGTTTCATGACGGCGGCGGCTGGCATTTCGGCGTCTATGCGGTTGACGGCATAACGGACGGCGCGCAAGCCTTCGGATGTAAGGGCTTCGTAGCGGATGTATTGTTTGGGAACGAGCAGCAGGTTGATGACTTTGGAGAGTTTGCCGTTTTTGCGCTCTTTGGCAGCAACGAGGAGGAAGTCGCTTTGCGAGTTGCCCTGCCAGTATTTCGCGGCATTGACGTAAATGGTTTGTTCGTCGATGTATTCGTAGTAGGACTGCATTTCGCGGGCAATCGCCGCGCCGGAGGTTTCGGGTTCGGTAATGCCCAAACCGCCGCCCTCGCCTTCGAAAATCATGTCCAAACCTTGCGCGACTTGGGCTTCGTCGCCGAACTCTTGCAGAGGCTGCAACACCAGTGCGCCTTCGATGCCGGTACGCAGGGTAACGGGCACGCCGTAATGCCCCGCAATCCGCAGGACTTCTTGGATTTCAAACTGGCAGCCCTTGCGGCCGCCGTGTTTTTTGTCGAGGAAGGGCAACAGCAAACCCGCCTGCTTCAAGGCAAGCCATTTGTCTTCGGGCAGGTATTGCATGAGGTTGAGGTCGTCTGAAAAAATGCGGCGGAATGCGGATTCGATGTGCTTTAAAAAAGCAGCCGTGTCCATAGTTGACGGCTGCGCGCTTGATTCGGTGTGTGTCATCATGATTCTCTGTTGAACGGCAGTTATTAGAGTTTAGAGCTAAATTTCTAGAATTTCGATTTATACCACAAACCCGCATAAGCGACAATTGTTATCAGGTATAAACGGAATTTCAGCCTTAAAACATCCATTTGCGCCGCCCCCGATAAACCGATACGGTGCTACCATAACGCAAAACACCGCCGGAACACTGCCATGTATTCACAACACAGCGAACGCCATTTCAGCAACCGCAACAACTGGCTGCGAGCGAGCGTATTGGGCGCGAACGACGGCCTGATTTCCACCGCCTCGCTGCTGACGGGCGTCGCGGCCGCCGCCCCCGATTTTCAAACCCTGCTGCTGACGGGCGTCTCCGCCCTTATCGGCGGCGCGGTTTCGATGGCGGCGGGGGAATACGTTTCCGTATCCAGCCAGTCGGACACGGAAAAAGCCGACTTGCACAAAGAACGCCACGAATTGGAAGCCAACCCCTCTGCCGAACTGGCAGAGCTGACCGAAATCTACCGCCGCCGCGGTTTGTCCGACGCGCTTGCCGCCGAAGTCGCACAAGCATTGATGGAACAAGACGCGCTCTCCGCCCATGCCCGCGACGAAATCGGCATCACTGAAACCTCCGCCGCCAAGCCCATGCAGGCCGCGCTTGCCTCTGCAGGTTCGTTCTGTGCAGGCGCCATACTGCCGCTGCTGGTCGCGCTGACCACACCCACCGCCCTTATCCCTACGCTGGCGGCAACCACTTTGTGCGGGCTGGCCGCGCTGGGTTACACCTCCGCCAAACTCGGCGGCGCCCCCGTCGCACCCGCCGTCCTGCGCGTGTGCCTGTGGGGTGTGGCGGCGTTGGCCGTTACCGGCCTTATCGGCAAACTAGCGGGGGTGGCGGTTTGAACAAGGTCGTCTGAAAACTTGTAGCAAACCCGCCATACCGATTTTCAGACGACCTTTTTGATCATTGGCGATTCGCTACGTTTGTGCTGTTTGCTTGAACACTACTGCTTATAAAAAAATCCTCTAAATTCTGTTGAAAAAAAATTTAGAGGATTTTTGATTTTAAAGATGGCGTTTCACAAAATTCGCCTACAAGGTTTATTCGTCTTCGAATTTTTCCAAAAACTCGTCGCTCACTTCATTGAACTTGTCGGTACTGTCCAAGATTCTCTCGTTATTTTCGTCCAATTGTTCTTCGTCTTCTTCCGAACCGTGTTTGCCGGAAGCGCGTATTTGAATCAGCTTTTTATAGCCGTCTTCCATCAAATCGCTAAAGAAACGCAGATGGCGTTTCAAATCATTCAACAGGGATGTATCGCCTTTGTATGCGCCCAATTTATCGGCTTGCGCGATGTAATTGGGAATCGCGGCTATCCACTGCACGCGGACTTTTTCGGCTTGGGCGTAATCGCGTCTGTCCATTGCCTTGTTCATGTCTTCCATGTGGTAGAGCATAAAATTGGCAATACACATCAACTCATTGTTGTACTCTACTGCATTATCATAGCTGCCTTTGGCGTAATACACGCCCTCTTCCTCGTTCCAGCCGCCGCGTTTAGGCGAAGACGATACGCTGCCGCCAGTAGCGCCAAACAGTTTTTTAATGAATTCTAAAATCATAATTTTGCTGCCTTTCTCATAAGTAAAGTACACAGACGGGGAAAAGTATAACGCAAATCTGAAATGCCTGCTAAAAATATAGGCAACTGCCTGCCCCCTGTCCTACAACCAATTCCGACTCCATCCACCATCTAATTTAGTTTGCGACTTTTCCAATTTCCATTCGCCGTTTTCATTAACCATCAAAAAACGGTAGAAGTCACGGCCATCTTGGGTATAGAGCCAGATTTTGCGCCCCTGTTTTTCCTGATCTATGAAAACATGGTTTCCATATGTACCTTCCGGCTGCCCACTGGTATGGTAACGGTCTTCCTTGCTTTGCCGTTCTGGCAATTTTTCACTGCCGTATTGTTGGAACAGGGCAATCGTGCGTTCTGTCCAGTCATCATCAAAGTTGACGAAACTAGCTTCACATTCCGTCATGGCATCAAAAAAAGCCTGCAACACAGTTTGGGCAGCAGCTACATCTGCCGGTTCAGGGGGTGTTTTCTGCTTTTTAGCCTGTTCGCGTTGTTGCTGCTCGAATCGGGCGTATATTTCGTCTGAAAACTGTTTGGCGATAATCGTCAAACGCGGATTACTTGTAACTGACATCAATCCAGCTTCACTGATTCGAGTATGGTTCAAATGTAACGTATCCAATTTAGGCATTCGGGCGGCAAGTTGCAATGCTTGATCGTCAAACATAGTATGCTCCAACTTCAGACAACGCAATTTGTGCCCTTTCTCTACAAATGCTGCCAGCCCGCTTCCATCAATTTTGGCATGAGTTATCCACAAATACATGAGCTTACCCGCATCAGCCAATGCAGCCAACCCTTTATCACTTATGGCAGTATTATCCAAAGTCAGATTCACCAATTGGGGCAGCTTGGCAATTTGGGCGACATCATTATCCTCTAGCGGACAATCGCGAAACACGATACCTTTGAGACGTTTGTATTTCAGCAACTCCTGTATTTCTTCCGCTGTAAATTTTTGGTGTATAAATTCCGCTGATGTGTCAGATTTTTTTAAATTGGCTAATAACATTATTTCCTTCTAGCCACGGATGGCAGGCATAAAATAAAAAGATAATACGATGATACCGCACCTCTGATGCGGTTGAGGTCGTCTGAAAGCCATTAAACCATTTTTTCAACGACCTCTTCATTCCAGAAATAGGAATAGTTATACCTTATCACAAACCATCGCGGGTCGTCTGAAAACCACCCAAGCCATCCCACTCCTTATACCCGCTTTTAATCTGCTAAAATCCCGCTTTTACAACCCACTACGGCGGCCCGAAAAATTTTCCGGCTGCCGCAAGCCATTGTCCCTACGCCATGAACTACCCTATCCCCAAACCCCGTGAAAAATCCCGTTGGCTCAATCTTTCGCAAGGCTCGCTGCCGCTGGCTTTGGCGCGTTATCTGCCGCATAAGCGGCTCAAAGTCGTGCTGACCCAAGATGCGGAACAGGCGTTGCGCCTTCAGACGGCATGGCGGTTTTTCCGTCCGCACGATACAGCGGTGTTCCTGTCGGACTGGGAAACGCTGCCTTACGAGCGTTTTTCGCCGCATCAGGATTTGGTGTCGGAGCGGCTCTCGGCGTTGTGGCAGATTAAGAGCGGCGCGGCGGACGTGTTGTTCGTGCCGGTTGCCACGGCGATGCAGAAGCTGCCGCCCGTGCTATTTCTGGCGGGGCGCACGTTTTGGCTGAAAACGGGGCAGACTTTGGATATAGGTCGTCTGAAAACCGATTTGGTGGATGCGGGCTACAACCATGTTTCCCATGTTGTCGCCGCGGGCGAATTTGCCGTGCGCGGCGGCATTGTCGATTTATTCCCGATGGGCAGCGAGATGCCATACCGCATCGATTTGTTCGACGATGAAATCGACAGCATCAAAACCTTTGACACCGACACGCAGCGCACCATCTCCCCCGTTTCCGAAATCCGCCTGCTGCCGGCGCATGAGTTCCCCACCGACAGCGAGGCGCAAAAAATCTTCCGCAGCCGCTTCCGCGAGGAAGTCGATGGCAATCCGAACGATGCCGCCGTGTACAAAGCCGTCAGCAACGGCCACTTCGGCGCGGGCGTGGAATATTATCTGCCGCTGTTTTTTGAAAACGAGCTGGAAACGCTGTTTGACTATATCGGCGAAGATGCGCTGTTTGTCTCTTTGGGCGACGTTCACGCCGAGGCAAACCGCTTTTGGAGCGACGTCAAATCGCGTTACGCCATGGCGCAGGGCGATGAAACCTATCCGCCTTTGCTTCCACAGCATTTATATCTCTCTGCCGATGTGTTCGCAGGTCGTCTGAAAAACTACGGACAAGTGCTGCCCGATGTTTCCGGCAAGGAACACATCCTGCCCGACCTTGCCGTCAACCGCCAATCCGACGAACCTTTGCAGGCATTGAAGGATTTTCAGACGACCTTTGACGGGCGGATTTTGCTGTGTGCCGAAAGCTTGGGACGGCGCGAAACCATGCTCGGCTTCTTGCAGCAAAACGGCTTGAAAGCCAAACCTGTGTCCGACTGGCAGGGCTTTTTATCGGCACACGAGCCGCTGATGATTACAGTCGCGCCGTTGGCATACGGATTCAAACTGGGCGGGCCGCAATCCCTGAACCAACAACAACCCACTCCCGCCTCCGAGGGAGAAGGCAAAACGGTTGCTGACCAAACCGAATTTTCCGCAGCCGCAACAAACCCTCTCCCTAGCCCTCTCCCTCAGGAGAGGGAACAAAGTGCCGCCGCCGTTTCAGACGACCTGAAAACCGAAAGCAGCCTGCACCCCGTCGAAAGTAGTCTGCACGGGCAAATCCGACAGCAACCTGCTCCCTCCCACGTGTGGGAGGATTGGGGAGAGGGCAAAGCGGTTGCCGCTCAAAGTGCCATCGCCGTCATCACCGAATCCGAGCTCTACCAATACGTCGCCCGTTCGCGCGTCCACAACCGCCGCAAGAAACACGCCGCCGTTTCAGACGGCCTGTTGCGCGACCTTGCTGAAATCAATATCGGCGATCCCGTCGTGCACGAGGAACACGGCATCGGGCGGTATATGGGCTTGGTAACGATGGATTTGGGCGGCGAAACCAACGAAATGATGTTGCTCGAATACGCGGGCGAAGCGCAGCTTTATGTACCTGTTTCGCAACTGCATTTAATCAGCCGCTACTCCGGTCAGGCGCATGAAAACGTCGCCCTGCACAAGCTTGGCAGCGGCGCGTGGAACAAGGCGAAGCGCAAAGCCGCCGAAAAAGCGCGCGACACCGCCGCCGAGTTGCTCAATCTCTACGCCCAGCGCGCCGCCCAATCGGGACACAAGTTTGAAATCAACGAGTTGGACTATCAGGCGTTTGCCGACGGCTTCGGCTACGAAGAAACCGAAGACCAAGCCGCCGCTATTGCCGCCGTGATTAAAGACCTGACACAGGCGAAGCCTATGGACCGCCTTGTGTGCGGCGATGTCGGCTTCGGTAAAACCGAAGTCGCCCTGCGCGCCGCGTTTGTAGCAGTGATGGGCGGCAAACAGGTCGCCGTACTCGCTCCGACTACGCTTCTGGTCGAGCAGCACGCGCAAAACTTTGCCGACCGCTTTGCCGATTTCCCCGTGAAAGTCGCCAGCCTTTCGCGTTTCAACAACAGCAAAGCCACCAAAGCCGCGTTGGAAGGCATGGCGGACGGCACGGTCGATATCGTTATCGGCACGCACAAATTGGTGCAAGACGACATCAAATTCAAAAACTTAGGTTTAGTGATTATCGATGAAGAACACCGCTTCGGCGTGCGTCAGAAAGAGCAGCTCAAACGCCTGCGCGCCAATGTCGATATCCTCACCATGACCGCCACGCCGATTCCGCGCACCCTCAGTATGGCGCTCGAAGGCCTGCGCGACTTCTCGCTGATTACCACCGCACCCAGCTGCCGCCTCGCCGTGAAAACGTTTGTCAAACCCTTCAGCGAAGGCAGCGTGCGCGAAGCCGTGTTGCGCGAACTTAAACGCGGCGGGCAGGTATTTTTCCTGCATAACGAAGTGGATACCATCGAAAACATGCGCGAGCGTCTGGAAACCCTGTTACCCGAAGCCCGTATCGGCGTGGCGCACGGACAACTGCGCGAGCGCGAGCTGGAGCAAGTCATGCGCGACTTTTTGCAGCAAAGATTCAACGTATTGCTCTGTTCCACCATCATCGAAACCGGCATCGACATCCCCAACGCCAACACCATCATCATCAACCGCGCCGACAAATTCGGACTGGCGCAACTGCACCAGCTTCGCGGGCGCGTCGGCCGCAGCCACCACCAAGCCTACGCCTACCTGCTCACACCCGAATACATCACCAAAGACGCAGAAAAACGCCTCGACGCCATCGCGGCGGCAGACGAACTCGGCGCAGGTTTCACCCTCGCCATGCAGGATTTGGAAATCCGCGGCGCAGGCGAAATCCTCGGCGAAGGACAATCCGGCGAAATGATGCAGGTCGGCTTCACGCTCTACACCGAAATGCTCAAACAAGCCGTGCGCGACCTCAAAAAAGGCCGCCAGCCCGACCTCGACGCACCGCTGGGCATCACCACCGAAATCAAACTGCACAGCCCCGCCCTGCTGCCCGAAAGCTACTGCCCCGACATCCACGAACGGCTCGTCCTCTACAAACGCCTCGCCGTCTGCGAAACCGTACAGCAAATCAACGCCATACACGAAGAACTCGTCGACCGCTTCGGCCTGCCCGAACAACCCGTCAAAACCCTCATCGAAAGCCACCACCTGCGGCTCGCCGCAAAAGAATTGGGCATAGACGCCATCGACGCGACCAGCGAAGCCGTCACCATTACCTTCGGTAAACACCACCAAATCGACCCGACAGAAATCATCCTGCTGATTCAGACAGATAAAAAATATCGGCTGGCTGGAGCGGATAAGTTGAAGTTTACGGCTCAGATGGAGGATGTGGAGATAAGAATTAAGACGGTGAAAAGTGTGTTGAAGACTTTGAAAGAAAGAATGATAGCAAGGTAGAGGCTAGTGAAGAAAAGGTCGTCTGAAACGATTTTCAGACGACCCTATCTTGCACAACTGTTAGATACAAAATGACGGTTTCAGGGATCTGACCTACGATTATCGACGTAAAGTAAGTGAATGATTCAATAGCAAAATATGTAACTAACAGAGAATATACTATAAGAAAACAGTACAACCATAAGTTAATATTATGAATGCTTTGGAATATATCGACTCCCCTTTAGACTCAATATCAACTAACAATCCTTATGTAATAACTGAGGTAATCGAATTGACTGAGGAGAATCGAACAAAATTAATCCTGATAGATTATCTTCTAAATAATTTATTAAATTTAGATAATTACCCATATCTTTTAGGATATAACTTATATTTAAAAGCTAGTCTATCAGAAGATAAAAATAGAATTTCTCTTTTAGAACAAGCAAAAATTCCCCTTAAAAAGGCTACTTCTGATTCTGAAAATGCTATGTTTGCCAAAGCCTACCTAGCACATATTTATTATGACCTAAAGGAATTTAATCATTGCCTTGATATGATAGAGCAAATTCCAGATAATTACTTTTCAAAACTATCCAGTCATCAAAATTGGCGAGACTTAAAAATCCAAGAGTTAAAAATATGTTGCCTAATCAAATTAAAAATATTTTCTGATTTTGAATTTATTCTACATAGCTATTTGCTAAAAATTTCACGTTCAAGTGAACATGATATACCCATACCAATAGAACTTTCCAATGCAATGAAAAATATTAAACAATCAAAAAATTAATATCTTATAGAGGACGCTAATATGGGTAAATTCCATACCCCACTGGGCAACTTGACCCTTATTACTGAAGAAACAACAAACATATCTTTTCTTCAAGGTAAATTTGATGAAATATCTTTCTCTATTCAAGTCAGTCAACCATTTAATTTAGGGGAAATAGATTTTAACTTTATTCAAAACAAAATGAATAACTTTTCTCAGATCAAAGTAAAAACTGAACTATTCTTAAGAAATATTCTATATACCCAACCCAAACAACTTGGATTTAATCATTACAAAGATAAATTAGACGAAACCAAAGAATTGATTTCTTTTCCGGAGTTTATGTTTTATGAAAAAACAAAAGATTGGGATATTATATTTAGAGAAAGTCAGCTCCCTATTGCCGAGCCATACGGCATTTTAATCAACTACCACGATAATGATGTTGTTGGATTTGAGGATCTTTCAGATTCGGAAGAGTTATAAGAGTGTAGTACGCATGCAGGCTAATTATCAATTACAGACACCATATTAAACAAAGGTCGTCTGAAACGTTTTTCCGGCTTTCAGACGACCTTTTATCAAATGATGCGAAATATCACTTGTTGAACCTCGTGCGTGCCTCAGCCCCCACCTTCAGTTTTGGGCAGACTACGACTTGTATCGTTTGTTTATTTTTATAATTGCTGAAATTTCCAATAATCCCGTCCTTCAATTTTCCAATAACAAAATTCGTCCGGTATCAAATACCCAAAGTCCATTGCCTTAGAAAACCAACCATCATAGACATAATCTTCATGACATCTGTCCCAATCCATATGAAGGTAAACTTCCGTATCAAAATTAATATAAAACAACGGCAGTCTCGAAGAAATCTGATTGATTTTTAAGAAATCACTTTGTTGGCCAGAATCCGAGATAGGTTCATTGTACGACAACTTATTTTCGACAACGGAATATAACCTTACCGCTTCATCAGAAGTAAATCCCTGTAACATCAGTGCCATCAATTCATCTTTTTCCAGTACGACGACCGAATCTGATTGAAGATAGCTTTCGAAATTGTCCTTTGTTAACTGCCAGATACCATTACGGTAATTCTTATAATCATAATTATATTGTTCTTTGGTTATAATTCCTTCTCTTAGATAAATATCAAAAGATATTTTTGCGTTTAATTCAAAATTTTCCTTATAATCAATCAAATAATATATCTTTTTCTTATAGACAAAAATGGATATACACTGAATGTACTCAAAGATGTTATCCAATAATTCAGATTTAAATTTCTCAATCTTTTCCATATTTGCCAAATTCCTTGATAACTTTGTCTTTAGTTATTATATGTGTTTATTATATTTTATTGAACTGTATTAATAAGTTGCAATTCTTTTGAATAGCAAGCGTAGGTTGGGTTGGCAAACCCAACAAAAACCTGAATGTTGGGTCACGACCCAACCTACATCTGCTGATCCAACAGCTTGCTATAAACCATGAAACTTGGTTCCTTCGATTTTAAATCCTATCGAGTTAATGCTAAAAATGAATCTTAAAAAATATCTGATTACTTTACTCTTTATATTCTTTATACCGCAAAATACTATGGCTGATTCTTTTGAAATTTACAGATATTCGGGTAAAAAACTATTAATAGAAAAAGAATATTCCCAACCTCTATTTCTCTCCATGAAAGAAATAGAGGCTAAAGGATTAAATATCTCCGACTACAATATATCATGCAGCACTTACATTGATAAAACAGAAAACAAATATTATGTTTTACCTACTCTCCTCAAATATTAAATCCTCATCGCAGAGGGGGACATGGAATTATCGAGATTCATATAAATGCCAAAACTCATGAAATCAAATCACATTTTTCAAGATAGCCCCCTGCATTAGACACAAGACAAGGCAAACTATATGAAAAATAACGATTCTATGAGTTTTGATGCTTATTTGGCATGTAAAGATTTATCATCTACTGAATTACTCAATATCCTGTTGAATTCTAATACTCAAACTCAATACGAAGCAGCTAGAAGATTGCAATTTTTCCGATATCGTGAAATCAAAGACATCGTTAAAAATGTTCTCTTAACAAGCCAGTATAGTCGGCATAGGGAACTTGCTGTTTTTATTCTCGGACAAATTCAAAATAAGCTTGATAAATCCGAACTTGAAGAGGTTTTATCTCTTTTAATTCATTTTATAAACAACGATAAAAGCATTAACGTAAAATCCTCAGCGATATCCTCTTTAGGGCATTTGTTTCACCATTATGATTTAGGAGAGGAAGAATTCTGCGCAATAGAAGAAAAAATTAAATTAATTTGGCAAATACATAGATATTCTATTGTTATTGCTACTGCGTTCAGCTCTGCATTTTTCCCAAAAGGGATTATATTGAAGAATATCTAATAAAAAATTTAAATAGCAGACACCCCAAAGTTATCTCTTGGATTGTGTATGCATTAAAAGAAAACAGATTAGACCATTCTCGCATAGAATCATATATTTATATTGAGATAGCTGCCTACCTAATCTCAATCAACTGTGAACAAATTATTCCATATATTGAAGATATGGTATTAACACAAAACAAAATTGATGATGAAATTTATATAGCTCTTAAAAATAATTCATCAAAAAGTTTTTCAGACATAAGAAAAATAATGTTGGGAAAATTTCAATAAATTATTGGTATACCTTATAATATCCCATCTTTTATGCAGACAATTTTGTTTTATTCTTAAACTCTATTTAATAACAAGGATTTATAATGAAATCTCATTTTTTGATATTTTGCGCATTGCTTACATCTGTCAATATCGCCAAGGCTGATACGATGGAAACCATGCGTATGTACGATAAATCTTTGTCTAAGGTTTTGGTAGAAGCTGCCCGCGATGGCAGTTTTATTGACTTGGATAAAATCGGTCGCAGTATTGACATCCCCGAGTTGGCGCATGAAATCAATCGAACTGTTAACCATACGATAAAAAACGACAAGCAGTTCAACAGCACATACCATGTTAACCAACAACCCCATCAACAATACGGTATCCGCAGTATTTCGTTTGCTGAATGGTCGTCTGAAAAAGGCAAGATGAAGCAGCTTGAATTTGAACTTCACCATAATCGCTGTCCGTTACCACCTACAAACTATGAAGAGTTCGCAGGCAGCCCCAGCTTTATCGGCCATTTAGACGGTAAAGACATATCCATTCTTACGTTACCCGCTCCGGCAAAGGCAAAACTGCTTTTTATGAAAAAACGTAAAGACAACTGCACGGTCATGATTGTTCAAGAATTTATCATAGCCGATTTCGGACCTGAAATTCGTTAATAAAAAAGAACACTACAAACCACAGATAAAGCTTCGTCGCTATGTTCTGGTTTGAACTGAATCCACTATAACTTCCAACTCAAGCCAAAGGTCGTCTGAAATTCTCAATTCGTATAGTGGATTAAATTTAAACCAGTACGGCGTTGCCTCGCCTTGCCGTACTATTTGTACTGTCTGCAGCTTCGTCGCCTTGTCCTGATTTAAATTTAATCCACTATATTTCAGACGACCTTTCCTCTACCGGAATTTTTAATTTCTCAAAATCTCAACGTAACAAAAAACCTGCCCGAATCATCGGGCAGGTTTTCTTATGGCTGAATTGAATTAGTTTTTGTCCAAGTCAACCAGTTTGTTTTTGGCAATCCAAGGCATCATGGAACGCAGTTGCGCGCCGACTTTTTCGATTTGGTGGTCGGCAGTCAGGCGGCGGCGTGCGGTCATGCTGGCATAGTTGACGGCGCCTTCTTGGATGAACATTTTGGCGTATTCGCCGGTTTGGATGCGTTTGAGGGCATTGCGCATGGCTTCGCGGGATTTGTCGTTGATGACTTCCACGCCGGTAACGTATTCGCCGTACTCCGCGTTGTTGGAAATGGAGTAGTTCATGTTGGCAATGCCGCCTTCGTAAATCAGGTCAACGATGAGCTTCATTTCATGCAGGCATTCGAAGTAGGCCATTTCGGGCGCGTAGCCTGCTTCGGTCAGGGTTTCGAAGCCGGTTTTGATCAGTTCGACCACACCGCCGCACAACACGGCTTGTTCGCCGAAGAGGTCGGTTTCGGTTTCTTCGCGGAAGTTGGTTTCAATCACGCCGCCTTTGGTGCCGCCGTTGGCTGCTGCGTAAGACAGGGCGATGTCGCGGGCTTTGCCGCTTTTATCTTGGTAAACGGCGATCAGGGAAGGTACGCCGCCGCCTTTCAAGAATTCGCTGCGTACGGTGTGGCCGGGACCTTTGGGAGCAACCATAATCACGTCCAAGTCGGCACGCGGTACGATTTGGTTGTAGTGTACGTTGAAGCCGTGTGCGAAAGCGAGTACCGCGCCTTGTTTCAGGTTAGGCTCGATTTCGTTTTTGTACACAACAGGCTGGTTTTCGTCGGGCAGCAGAATCATCACCACGTCTGCTTTTTTGGTGGCATCGGCTACGGACAATACTTCGAAGCCGGCCGCTTCTGCTTTTTTCCAAGAACCGCCTTGGCGCAGGCCGACTACTACGTTTACACCTGAATCTTTCAGGTTGGCCGCGTGGGCGTGGCCTTGCGAGCCGTAGCCGATGATGGCGACGGTTTTACCTTTGATCAGGGACAGGTCGGCGTCTTTATCGTAATAAACTTGCATTTGATTTCCTTTGGGTAAAATGGATTCCGGCTGTGTGTTGAGGATGCCGGACGGTTGGATTGAGGGTAAAGGGTTAAACGGAGAGTTCTTCCATCAAAACGATTTCGAGTGCGTCGGTTTTTCCGTCGATGGCTTTGACGAAGCCTTGGAAATGTTCGCTGGCGTTGTGTGCATCGATGGCCGCCTGAGATTTCCAATTTTCGACGAAGACGAAACGTTCGGGTTTGCCGATTTCCTGATGCAGATCGTAGCTGATGTTGCCTTCTTCCGCGCGGCTGGCTTTGACCAGGCTTTGGAACAAGGGTTTCAGCGTTTCCGTGTATTCGGGTTTGACGGTAACCAGCGCGACGATTTTAATGTTTGACATCAATCTCTCCTGCCGTTTCTGTTTTCAGACGACCTATCGGGTCGTCTGAAGACCTGACGGCGTTAAATTTTCAAAATACGCTCGCCGCGGCCGATACCGGCTGCGCCTGTGCGTACGGTTTCCAAAATCTGGGCGCGTCCGACGGTTTCGAGGAAGGAGTCGAGTTTGTCGGTCGAGCCTGTGATTTCGATGGTATAGCTGCGGTCGGTTACGTCGATGATGCTGCCACGGTAGATTTCGGTCAACCGTAAAAATTCGTCGCGGTCTTTACCGATGGCGCGGACTTTTACCAGCATCAATTCGCGTTCGACAAAACGGCTTTCGTTCAAATCGACCACTTTGACAACCTCAATCAATTTATTGAGTTGCTTGGTGATTTGTTCGATGACTTGCTCGTCGCCATGAGTAACAATGGTCATGCGTGAAAGGGTTTTGTCTTCGGTCGGAGCTACTGCCAAAGAGTCGATGTTGTAGTCGCGAGCGGAGAAAAGACCGACCACGCGGCTCATCGCGCCTGATTCGTTTTCCATCAGAACAGATAAGATATGTCGCATTGTCGTTCTCCTTACGCTTTCGGGTTTTCGCGCATATGCGGCGGCAGGACCATTTCGTCCAAACCTTTGCCGTTGCCGACCATGGGCAGCACGTTTTGTTTTTTATCGGTCAAGAAGTCCATAAATACCAGACGGTCTTTTTGTTTGACCGCTTCCAAAAGCGCGCCTTCAACATCGGATTTTTTGTCCACGCGGATGCCGATGTGTCCGTATGCTTCCGCCAGTTTGACGAAATCGGGCAGGGAATCGAAATAGGTTTCCGATTCGCGGTTGCCGTAATACAGCTCCTGCCATTGGCGAACCATGCCGAGATAGCCGTTGTTGAGGGTAACGACATTTACCGGAATGCGGTATTGGAAGCAGGTGGACAATTCTTGGATGTTCATCTGAATCGAACCTTCGCCGGTAATACAGAACACGTCTTGATCGGGAGCGGCGAGTTTCGCGCCCATCGCATACGGCAAACCTACACCCATCGTACCCAAGCCGCCGGAGTTAAGCCATTGGCGCGGGCGTTCGAACGGATAATATTGCGCTGCGAACATTTGGTGTTGCCCTACGTCCGAAGTGATGATGGCGGAGTTGTTGGTGATCTCGGCAAGTTTTTGCACGACATATTGCGGTTTGATGATTTCGCTGTCGTTGTCAAACCACAGACAGTCTCGCGAACGCCATTCTTCGATGCTTTTCCACCATTTGTCTAAAGAATCGGACGCGGGAGTCGTATCTTGTTTACCCCACAAGCCGATCATTTCGGTCAACACGTTTTTCACGTCGCCGACAATCGGAATATCGACTTTGACGCGTTTGGCAATGCTGGACGGGTCAACATCAATATGAATAACTTTTTTGGCTTTTTCAAAGAATTTAGACGGAACGGATACGACACGGTCGTCAAAACGCGCGCCCACAGCCAACACGACATCTGCGTTTTGCATAGCGAGGTTAGCTTCGTAAGTACCGTGCATACCCAGCATACCCAAGAATTGGCGGTCGCTTGAAGGATATGCGCCCAAGCCCATCAGTGTGCCGGTACATGGTGCGCCCATCATGCGGACAAACTTCGTCAGCTCTTCCGAAGCATTGCCCAATACCACGCCGCCGCCGAAATAAACGACCGGACGTTTGGCGGAAGCCAACATTTGGACGGCTTTTTTAATCTGCCCGATATGGCCTTGTACGACAGGTTGGTAAGAGCGGATAAAGATGTCTTCCTGCGGATAGCTGAATTTTGCCATCGCCTGCGTTACATCTTTGGGAATATCGACTACGACCGGGCCGGGTCGGCCGCTGGCGGCGATTTGGAATGCCTTTTTAATGGTCTCGGCAAGCTCGTTGACGTTGGTTACCAAGAAATTGTGTTTGACGCACGGACGGGTAATGCCGACCGTATCCACCTCTTGAAACGCATCCGTACCGATGAGCGAATTACCGACCTGTCCGCTGATGACCACCATCGGAATCGAATCGCTGTATGCGGTGGCAATGCCTGTCAGCGCATTGGTCACGCCCGGACCGGAAGTAACCAGCGAGACGCCGACTTTGCCGCTGACGCGCGCATACGCATCTGCCGCGTGTACCGCCGCCTGCTCGTGTCGGGTCAGGATGTGCTTGAATTTATTGAGTTGGAAAATAGCGTCGTAGATTTCGATGACTGCGCCGCCCGGATAGCCGAAAACATACTCTACACCTTCGGCTTTGAGACTTTGCACTATGATTTGTGCACCTGATAATTGCATAATGACCTCTTTTATACGGCTTCAAACCAATAGGGGCAACCCGCCTCGCCACAGCACCTGTAATGCAAGCCCTCCAAGCAGCGGTTTAGGGTACGCGCATTGAAGGAACACGGCGACAGTCAGACTGTCCAATCAATTGGAATGAAACACAGAGTTTATGAATGAAAGAATGCAAACGATAACGCAAACCGCCTGTTCAATCAAGACAAAATCTTTCATCTTTTAACATTATCCGAATACCGAAAAGATTGAGTATTGATTTTTATAAAATAAATATTCGGGCATTCGGAATATATTAATGAAAATTGTTGACAGTTTTTATAGAAGGGGTCGTCTGAAACCCGTTTTACACTGTTTTCAGACGACCCTCAGGCTACCACCCTCCTCCTCCAGTTTCGCATTCTCTATAAACTCACTTCTCCCGTTTTGTCTATGCCCTCCGGCATGTTTTCCAAGAAGAGATGCAGCAAATGATCAATCACCAAATCATTGGTGGTGCTGCAATAAGGCCTATTCGCATAATGTTCTTTGTGATGATGGTATTGTTTTTTGATAACGGCGGAATCCTGAACCATCAGCCGTTCCAGAAACGGGCGGAACAGATGGAATTTGATGGGCAAAGGAAAGCGGCTTTTAGGGAAATGGACTCGGACATTTAAGCCCATACTGCCCTTGTTTTGAGGGATAAAAAAGGCGGAAATCCGATATTCATGACTGTTCGGCGTGAAGTAATCGATACGCACCAAACCCGGGAAGGTAAATGCCGCATCGTTAACGGTAATGCCTTTGTCGAACAGCTTGTTAATCAATCCATTTTGCTGTTGATTGAGACGATAATGCGTCACGAAACCACGTTCATGGTGGCTCTGGCTGATCTGCATGCTTTGCCTGCCGTTGTTGCGCAGCAGTTTGGCATGGATATAGCGCGTATGGGTCGGGTCGAGGAAGTTTTCGATGGCGTGGATAAAATCGCCTTCCATATATCGGACGGCGTTGGCGGTTTCAAAACCTTCCGGCGCTTCAAAATCGGCATACGGTTCAAAAGGAATATCGGAAACCAGACAAACCCACACCCAATCGTCGTACTCTCGGCATGGAAACGTAGGAACACTCTCAGCTTCTTCACAAGCACACATCCCGCCGACAACAGTCAAAACTTTGCCTTGCGCGTCAAACTCCCAGCCGTGATAACAACATTGGAGTTTGCCTGAAACGATTTTGCCCGCACTCAGCGGCACATGTCGATGCGGACAGCAATCATCCATACAGGCTGCCTGTCCGTTCAGCCGTACCAATACCAGCTGCTGTCCCAACAATTCGCGATGAACGGGTTTGTCTTTCAGCTGCTTGCTCGGTATCAACGGATACCAAGCACGTTTCATTTTTTCTATGTTCATGGTTTGTGTCGTTTTATTTGATTGTGATGTTGAATCAACTTTTTCATGTTGATACACCTCTTTTGAAACTTACAGCATGGATTAACCTAGGCAGCTCTTACGTTTATAGGGACGGTAGGCTTTTCCATTAAAGCGGTAACGCGTTTCGGTGCAATATCCTGCATTGCCTTCTGTAACGGCGATATCGCGCAAGCCGTTATGTTGTTTCGGCAAGATATTGATTCCATAACCTCCGTCTTCCAACAAGACCTTTGATTTGCCGCGTCCGCTGGAGAGGATTTGGAATTCTGTCGATGCGCTGCCGCCCATTGTGCAGACTGCGACGAAATATTTGGTGTCCTTTTTCGGGGAAAGCGAAACAGGTGCAACGGCAAAATCACCGCATTCGTTTTGTATGGATTTGAACGCAGGCTCTACCTTTGCATTTGCGGAATATTGACGGAATGCCGGATTGCCCGATACTTCCAACGATATCGTTTCGGCGGATGCGGCCGCAGTGGCGGCAAGGCAGATGAGTAAAAACGTTTTTTTCATGATGTACTCCGTTTTTTAAGTTCAATATTTATGTTTACAGTTTGTATTTAATCAGGATTTTTTTGTAATACCCCTGGCTCAATGCGTGTAACAGCTTCCAAATAAGCCGGCGCGCAGGTCGGAGATGGGACGTATAGACCGCCATATATTCGATTTCAGGTACTGCGCCGCGTACCCTTTTGAAATCGGGCGCACCGGAACTGAAATTTAAAGGGACATCCGCTTCGATACAGGTTTGCATGGAACGCGTCATGCAGCGGCGGTATAAGGCATCACTTTGCGGCTTGACATCATCGTAGCCGACGATGGGCGAAGTAGCGGTATTGCTGTCGATGACCACGCCTGATACTCCGGCACTTTCACCGGTTTTGCCGTCACACAGTAGAAATAAATTCAAGATATTGCGCGATACGGCTTCGCGCATAAATTCAGCGGTAAATTGTACGTTTTGCTTGGAATATTTGTTCAGATACAGGCGGTTGTACCAATGCACCGCCGCTTCAAAATCCGCATCAGGGCTGTCGGCACTCAAGCGCTCAAAAACATAACGTCCGTCATTAAATATCTTGCGGTCGCGTTTGGTATTGGTTTTTGCCATGACTGCCTGCCAATCGTCCATAATGTAAACCTGCCGCGTCACAACCATTTTCCAACCGAGCTGTTCCAGCCGTTCAATCAAATCCTTATGTTGGCGCGGATTCAGCGAACGGACGGACAAAGCATGTTTCGGCCATTTTGCGACGGCGGCTTGGGTCAGCTTCGACATTGAGGTCGTCTGAAAAGCCTCAGAGAAGCTATTGGTAGAGAGGCAATAATTGTTCAGCGTCACCATACGGTCAATCTGATTCAGCCGCAGAATGCCGCTTAACGCCGACAACAAACCGGCCGCAAGCATACGCTGCCCGCCGGGCAGCTTGACCAACTCGTCCCTCGCATAATCCACGATTGCCGAATGCGGCGACGCGGTATAGCAATTAGGTGTGATCCGGTCGATGACGGTGCAGGGAATATCCAAACCGTCGATATTCAAAACCTCGGCGCGGACATTCATATTGGCAAACAGGCGTTGCAGCGGAATGTCTCGGAACAATGCCGCAAATTCGTGGGACAGATCAGTTTTCATCGCCGTCAAACTCAATATCGAAAGTGCTGGCGCTGGTTAAAGGCTTATGATGCCGGATACTGCGCCACATCATCTCGCCCAATGCCAGCCATTGCGCATAGAAAGGCAAATCGGCAATCACATCATCGGCTCGGCGGAAGTCCTGCCAAAGCGCCGTCCATTTTCCCTCTTTCCAAGCCCGATAACCGAAAAGCAACGGCAAGGTCGCGCCGACCCGTAAAGGTTTGGATGGCGCGTTGTGTTTCCGTTGCTGCAAGCGCCCTGCTCCGTCAAATATCAAATCCTCGCGTAAAAGATGCAGGCCGCTGGTCGCGCGGGGGTTGCATTCCAACAGCCACAAATCGTTTCCGTCATCGATAAAGTCAAAAGCCGCCTGTCCGTGAAACGCGTTTTGCTCGGCAAATTTCGTCACAAATTCGTCCAAACGCGGGTCGGAAAGCGGCTCGAAATAGGTCGATGCCGAATCGTTGAGCAGGTAGCGCGGGCGGTAGGCGGCATGCGCCAACACGCTGCCGTGTTCGCAAATCACATAATTACACACCCCCTGCCCCGTAATGAAATCCTGCTGCACCCAAGGATAATCCGCACTGATATGGATGTTTTTCAGACGACCCTCCGTTACGCCGCGTATTACGGAACGCCCGAAACGCGAATAAACGGGCTTCAATACCGTTTTCTTCACGCTGTCGTATCCGACCTCGCCGACCGATGTAATTCGGCGCGTAGCCGGAAAACGCACCGTCGTATCCTGCGGCATCCGCTCGAAAAAACGGAATTTGTCATGCAGGGTGAACAACGTTCCATGATCGGGCATCCAACATTTGGCGCGCTCCGATTCCGGCAAATCCAGCCTCGCCAAATAAAAAATATCTTCACAGGTCGGAATCACACAATCCGCCTGCGCCACCAATTCCGTCATAGCACGCGCATAGCCGGCGAAATCCAAACGCGGCGCGGGAATGCGGCGGTATCCGCCCAATCCGGCAAAAATGCCGACCGGAAAATGCAGGCTGTCGCAAAACACAACCTGATGCCCGCCGCGTTTGGCGAACCGCGCCCATTCCAGCGCAACGGGCGCTCGGGGAGAAGTGATGAGGATGTTCAATTTGTATTCCTGAAGCGTTTGGCTTTGCATCGATATAGTGGATTAACTTTAAACCAGTACGGCGTTGCCTCGCCTTAGCTCAAAGAGAACGATTCTCTAAGGTGCTGAAGCACCAAGTGAATCGGTTCCGTACTATCTGTACTGTCTGCGGCTTCGTCGCCTTGTCCTGATTTAAATTTAATCCACTATAATTTATGTCGTCAGAATGACAGTGTATCACATTGTCAAAAAAGGTCGTCTGAAAACAGGATGAACCGTTTTCAGACGACCTGTATACCCTACCTCCAAACTCTCTGCCGACTTCCTGATATACCCTACGGAAAATAGGACGAATCAGTAAACAGCTTGCAAGCCGTTTCTTTGCTTCTCCACTCAAACTTTGCGGATAGTCAACTATGGTACTTATAGCCACTTGCCAGCATGTATGTTTTAAAACATAATGACCCCGCTTATCTATACCAGATGCTTCACAACAACAATACCATCCCTCAGCAAATCGCGCCCACCCTACTCTTCCGACAATATCCCCTGCGCGTTTTTACTGATGACACGTTACTCAAAACCGTCTGAAAACAAATGTTTGAACGTTACGCTTTCTATCCGTGACAAGCGCAGAAAATGGTTTTATCCGACTGTTATCCAAGTAAGGACGCCTCCTCTTTAATTGAATTCCTTAAACAATTTCTTACCGTTTCGCAGCCGGATGTCCTCTCCCAAACCGACTTCATCATAACGATGATTATGGTTTAACCGCTGCCTGCGTTACCGAAATTGCACCGATGGGGCTGAATTGCCCGAACTGTTGATTAAAAAATAGCTTAGTGTGATGTGGACATCAGGTCGTCTGAAAACGTCTTCTGTCTTCGTTTTCAGACGACCCCTGACCCGCGCAACTCAACATCATGCGCTGTCACAACACGCCCCTTTTATCGGTATCCATCGATCGATGATGTTTACCGAAACCGGTTTTATTACAAAAAAACGAAAGGACTACCTCATGTCGGACAATACGCAACCTACGCGGCAGGGCTTGCCCTCGCTGCCGAAAAGCACGATTTGGATGCTCAGTTTCGGCTTTCTCGGCGTTCAGACGGCCTTTACCCTGCAAAGTTCGCAGATGAGCCGCATCTTCCAGACGCTCGGCGCCGACCCGCACAGCCTCGGCTGGTTCTTTATCCTGCCGCCGTTGGCGGGGATGCTGGTACAGCCGATTGTCGGTCATTACTCTGACCGCACTTGGAAGCCGCACTTGGGCGGCCGCCGTCTGCCGTATCTGCTTTACGGCACGCTGATTGCGGTCATCGTGATGATTTTGATGCCGAACTCGGGCAGCTTCGGCTTCGGCTATGCGTCTCTGGCGGCTTTGTCGTTTGGCGCGCTGATGATTGCGCTGTTGGACGTGTCGTCGAATATGGCGATGCAGCCGTTTAAGATGATGGTTGGCGACATGGTCAATGAGGAGCAGAAAAGCTACGCCTACGGGATTCAGAGCTTCTTGGCGAATACGGGCGCGGTTTTGGCGGCGATTCTGCCGTTTGTGTTTGCGTATATCGGTTTGGCGAACACTGCCGAGAAAGGCGTCGTGCCGCAGACCGTGGTCGTGGCGTTTTATGTGGGTGCGGCGTTGCTGGTGATTACCAGCGCGTTCACGATTTTCAAAGTGAAGGAATACGATCCGGAGACCTACGCCCGCTACCACGGCATAGATGTGGCGGCGAATCAGGAAAAGACCAACTGGATCGAACTCTTGAAAACCGCGCCTAAGGCGTTTTGGACGGTTACTTTGGTGCAGTTTTTCTGCTGGTTCGCCTTCCAATATATGTGGATTTATTCCACAGGCGCGATTGCGGAAAACGTCTGGCATGCGACCAATGCGTCTTCCGTAGGCTATCAGGAAGCGGGCAACTGGTATGGTGTATTGGCGGCGGTGCAGTCGGTTGCGGCAGTGATTTGTTCGTTTGTATTGGCAAAAATCCCCAACCGATACCATAAGGCGGGTTATTTCAGCTGTCTGGCTTTGGGCGCGCTCGGCTTTTTCTCCGTTTGCTACATCAGTAACCAATACGCGCTGGTGTTGTCTTACACCTTAATCGGCATCGCTTGGGCGGGCATCATCACTTATCCGCTGACGATTGTGACCAACGCCTTGTCGGGCAAACACATGGGCACTTACTTGGGCTTGTTCAACGGCTCCATCTGTATGCCCCAAATCGTCGCTTCGCTGTCGACCGTCAAATTGTTCCCGATGCTGGGCGAGTTGCAGGCCAATATGTTCTTGGTAGGGGGCGTCGCCCTGCTGCTGGGCGCGTTTTCCGTGTTCCTGATTAAAGAAACACGCGGCGGCGCATAATTTTCTTCATTTATCGGCAGGAGGGTCGTCTGAAACTTCTGCCGACGCTTTATCCGATTGAATAAGACGAACCGTATTCCAAAACGGTTTGCCATAAAACCATCAAAACAGGAGCTTTACGATGTATACAAGAATCATGGAAATCAGCCCTTGGACGCTGCGTTCGGCAAAACTGGAAAAAGAACACAAACGGCTGCAAGAGAGCCTGACCAGCTTGGGCAACGGCTATATGGGTATGCGCGGCAGCTTTGAAGAAACCTATTCCGCCGACAGCCACTTGGGCACCTACATCGCCGGCGTGTGGTTCCCCGACAAAACCCGCGTCGGCTGGTGGAAAAACGGCTACCCCAAATATTTCGGCAAAGCCATCAACGCGCTCAATTTCAGCAAAGTCAGAATCTTTGTTGACGGGCAGGAAGTGGATTTGGCGAAAAACGATGTTGCCGGCTTCTCCGTCGAACTCGATATGCAGCACGGCGTGTTGCGCCGCTCGTTCACCGTATTCGGCGTACGTTTCGATGTGTGCAAATTCCTGTCCGTCGCGCAAAAAGAACTGGCGGTTATCCGCTGGGAAGCCGTATCCGTTGACGGAAAAACCCACCAAGTCCGCATCGATTCCATCATCGACGCCGACGTGAAAAACGAAGACTCCAACTACGAAGAAAAATTCTGGCAGGTATTGGACAAAGGCGTTTCAGACGACCGCTCCTACATTGCCACCCAAACCGTCGCCAATCCCTTCGGCGTGGAACAATTCATCGTCAACGCCGAGCAAACCTTCGCCGGCAGCTTCAAAGCCCTCGGCGGCAGCCAAACCGACTGGCAGGTCTCCAATTCTTTTGAAGCCGAAGTCGGCGGCACGCCCGAAACCTTTGAAAAACGCGTGATTGTTACTACCAGCCGCGATTATCAGGGCTTGGAAGCGGTGAAAGCCGCAGGCCGCGCCTTGTCGGAAAAAGTCGCAGGCGTTGCGTTCGAAACCTTGTTGGACGCGCACAAAGCGGGCTGGCTGCACCGTTGGGAAATCGCCGACGTGGTCATCGAAGGTAGCGACGAAGCGCAGCAGGGCATCCGCTTCAATCTGTTCCAACTGTTCTCCACCTACTACGGCGAAGACGCGCGCCTGAATATCGGCCCCAAAGGCTTTACCGGCGAAAAATACGGCGGCGCGACCTATTGGGACACCGAAGCCTACGCCGTGCCGCTCTACCTCGCACTGGCGGAACCCGAAGTTACCCGCAACCTGCTGCAATACCGCCGCAACCAACTGCCGCAGGCGCAGCACAACGCGCGCGAACAGGGCTTGGCGGGCGCACTCTATCCGATGGTGACGTTTACGGGCATCGAGTGCCACAACGAATGGGAAATCACCTTCGAGGAAATCCACCGCAACGGCGCGATTCCTTATGCCATCTACAACTACACCAACTACACCGGCAACGAAAGCTATCTTGCCAAAGAAGGCTTGGAAGTCTTGGTCGAAGTGTCCCGCTTCTGGGCGGACCGCGTCCACTTCTCCAAACGCAACGGCAAATACATGATTCACGGTGTAACCGGCCCGAACGAATACGAAAACAACATCAACAACAACTGGTACACCAACACCCTCGCCGCATGGGTATTGGACTACACCCGCGAAGCCTTGGCGAAATATCCGCGTCCGGATTTGAATGTGAGTGCCGCCGAGCTGGAAAAATGGGCGGACATCAGCGCCAATATGTACCGTCCGCATGACGAAGAACTCGGCGTATTCGTGCAACACGACGGCTTCCTCGATAAAGACATCCGCCCCGTGTCCGCGCTTTCGCCCGACGATTTGCCGCTCAACCAGAAATGGTCGTGGGACAAAATCCTGCGTTCGCCCTTCATCAAACAGGCGGACGTATTGCAAGGCATCTACTTCTTCGGCGACCGTTTCAACATGGACGAAAAACGCCGCAACTTCGACTTCTACGAACCGATGACCGTGCACGAAAGCTCGCTGTCGCCTTGTATCCACGCCATCCTCGCCGCCGAACTGGGCAAAGAAGAAAAAGCCGTGGAAATGTACCAGCGCACCGCCCGCCTGGACTTGGACAACTACAACAACGACACCGAAGACGGCCTGCACATCACCTCCATGACCGGCTCGTGGCTCGCCATTGTCCAAGGTTTCGCCCAAATGAAAACCTGGGGCGGCAAACTCAGCTTCGCACCGTTCCTGCCGAGTGCGTGGACAGGCTATGCCTTCCACATCAACTACCGCGGCCGTCTAATTAAAGTCGCCGTCGGCAAAGAAAACGTCGTCTTCACCCTGCTCAAAGGCGAGCCGCTCGAATTGCAGGTGTACGGCAAAGACATCACGCTTAACGGCAGCCATACCGCCGCGTTGGAAAAATAAGGAGGACGAAAAATGACTTTTACCGCAGTCCTGTTTGACCTCGACGGCGTCATCACCGACACCGCCGAATACCACTACCGCGCATGGAAAAAGCTCGCCGAAGAACTGGGCATCAGCATCGACCGCAAGTTTAACGAGCAGCTCAAAGGCGTGTCGCGCGACGATTCGCTCAAACGCATCCTCGCGCACGGCGGCAAAACCGTCGGAGAAGCCGAGTTCGCCGAACTGACCCGCCGCAAAAACGACAACTACGTCGAGATGATTCAGGCAGTCAAACCCGAAGACGTGTACCCCGGCATTTTGCCGCTGCTGGAAGCATTGAGGGCAAACGGCAAAAAAATCGCCCTCGCGTCCGCCAGTAAAAACGGCCCGTTCCTGCTGGAACGCATGGGGCTGACCCACTTCTTCGACGCCGTCGCCGACCCTGCCGCCGTCGCGCATTCCAAACCCGCCCCCGACATCTTCCTCGCCGCCGCCGAGGGCGTGGGCGCGGACATCCGCCGCTGCATCGGCATCGAAGACGCCGCAGCAGGAGTAGCCGCCATCAAAGCCTCCGGCGCCCTGCCCATCGGCGTGGGTAAAGCCGAAGACTTAGGCAGCGACATCGCGCTGGTGTCCGGCACCGCCGAGCTGACCTACGCCTACCTGCAAAACGTGTGGGCACAGTCGGGCAGGTAAAACGCGTCAGGTAAAGTGTTAAGGAAGTAAAAAGGTCGTCTGAAAACTGAACTGCACCCCAAAAGTTGGACACATCCCCTCCAACTCACAAGGTGCAGTTTTTTTATGAGCAAATATACATTACACTTCAAATACCAAGCCGTACTCCACTACCTGCATATACGCAGCCAACAG